>DASZKL010000026.1:0-5566 GCA_035947015.1 Rubrobacteraceae bacterium | reverse complement strand
GTGGGCCGAGAGTGAGCCGTCTGCGGTGTAGATTGACCAGTGGTCCCACTCGCTGAGGCGAATGTCGTAGCTACCGAGCGTGATCATGGGCTCTATGGCGAAGGTCATCCCGGGCAGGAGGCGCACGCCCGTGCCGGGCCGGCCGTAGTTGGGGATCTGGGGGTCCTCGTGCATCTTCCGCCCGACTCCGTGGGAGACCAGGTCGCGCACTACACCCTAGCCCCAGCTCTCGGCCAGGGCCTGGATGGCGTGCCCGATATCCCCGAGACGTTTTCCGGCCCGCGACTGCTCGGTGCCGGCTTCGAGGCATCGGCGGGTGGTCTCTAGGAGCCTGTGGGTCTCCTCGGGGACCTCTCCTACCGCGACGGTAGTTGCGGAATCGGTCACGAAGCCCTCGTAGCGCACGCCGACGTCAAGAGAGATGATGTCCCCCTCCTTGAGGCGGTATGAGCCGGGGATGCCGTGCACGATCATGGCGTTCGGCGAGGTGCAGATCGAGGCCGGAAAACCCTGATAGCCCTTGAACTCCGGCGTCCCGCCCCGCGAGAATATGAACTCCTCGGCCAAAGAGTCCAGCTCCTTCGTCGTTACGCCGGGACGAACGTTCTGGGAGAGCATCCTCAAGCAGCCTGCGGTTATCTGCCCGCCCTCGCGCATGGCCTCGAGCTCCGCGTGGCTCTTGCGGACGATCAAGCCCTCTCCCCCACGGTCTCGAGGATCTCGGCTGTGACTTCGGGGATGCTCTGGGTCGCGTCTACCGTCGCGAAAATGCCTCTGACTGCGTAGTAGTGTTTTAGCGGCTCTGTGTGTTCGTGGTAGACCTCGAGCCTGCGTCGAAGCGCCTCCTCTGTGTCGTCCTTGCGCTGGACAAAGGGCCCTGGGTCCTCCGCGCTGTTCTCGGGCGGCGGGTCGTACTCGACGTGGTATATCCTCCCCGTCGCCTCGCTAGTTCGCCGCCCGGAGAGGCGCTCGATCAACGCCTCGTCCGGCGCCTCGAGGGCGACGGCCGCATCGAGTTCGGCGTCGATGTCGGCGAGCATCTCGTCGAGGGTCGCTGCCTGCGCCTTGTTGCGCGGGAAGCCGTCGAGGATCCAGGAATCGGACTCCTCCAGGTAAGGTTTCATCATCTCCACGATTATCTCGTCGGGGACCAGCTCCCCGCGATCGTTGTAGTTCTTTATCTTCTGACCCAATTCGGAGCCGGATTTGATCTCGGCGCGCACCAGGTCCCCAGTGGAGACGTGCCTGGCGCCCGTCCTCTCGGAGATCCGCTGCGCCTGGGTTCCCTTGCCCGCTCCCTGGGGTCCCAAGAGTACGATCCTCATCGCTTCCTCAAGAACCCCTCGTAGTTGCGCATCATCAGCTGGCTCTCGAGCTGGCGCACCGTGTCCAGAGAGACGCCGACCACGATCAGCATCGACGTCCCGCCGAGGTAGATCGACTGCGGGAGGTTCATGACGCCCGTGATCAGGTACGGCACCACCGCGACCGCCGCGAGGAAGATCGCCCCGAAGAGCGTGATCCTGGTCAGGACGTTGTTGAGGTAGACCGCGGTCGGCTGCCCCGGGCGTATGCCGGGCACGTAGCCACCGCTCTTTTTCAGGTTGTCTGCGTGCTCTATCGGGTTGAACTGCACCGCCGTGTAGAAGTAGGTGAACATCATGATAAGCACGGCGTAGAGGATCAGATAAGGCGCGTTCCCTGGCGAGAAGAAGAGGGCGAGCCGGCCGAGGATCGAGTCCTGGTCGCCGCCAGCGAACATCTGGCCGAGGACGACGGGGAAGATCAGGAGCGAGGAGGCGAAGATGATCGGGATGACCCCAGCCATGTTGACCTTCAAGGGCAGATACGTCGTCCCGCCCTGGCTCAGGCGTCTTCCGACCTGCCGCTTGGCGTAGGTTATCGGGATTCGCCGCTGCCCCTCGTTGACGAACACGATCGCCGCGACGATTAGGATAAAGAGCAGCCCCAGGATGACCATGGTGAGGACGTTGCCGTCCTCAAAGAGGGAGCGGATCCCGTTGGGCGCCTGCGAGAGGATGGAGACCGTTATTATGAGCGAGATGCCGTTCCCTAGGCCGTGCTGGCTTATGAGCTCCCCGAGCCACATGGTGAGCATCACGCCGGTTGTGAGGGTGATGATGACGAGGAAGATGTCGATCGGGCTGGCACCGGCGAGCACCCCTCCGGCCTGCGCCGACCGGAAGTACAGAACCATCGCGATCGACTGTATGAGGGCCAGCGCGAGCGTGAAATACCGTGTGTACTGCGTGATCTTCTGCTGCCCGGTCTCGCCCTCTTTGGCGAGCTCCTGCAGGCGGGGTATGGCGACCGTCATCAGCTGCATGACGATCGCAGCCGTTATATAGGGCATGATCCCGAGCGAGAACACCGAGAGGTTGTTGAAGGCCCCGCCGGTGAAAACGCCGAAGAGGCCGGTTATGGCGTTCTGCCCTGTCTGCAAGCCCGTCGCTAGGGCCTCGCGGCTGATCCCGGGCAGGGGCACGTACGCCCCGAGCCGGTAGAGGGCGATAATGATCGCCGTGAACATCAGCCTCCACCTGAGCTCCGGAACCTTCCAGGCGTTCGCTAGGGATCCCAGCATCTCTATCTCTCCAGTACCTCGGCTGTTCCGCCGGCCGCCTCTATCTTCTCTCTGGCCGCCTTCGAGAAGGCGTGCGCCCTCAAAGTGACGGCGCGCCCGATCTCCCCGTCGCCGAGGATCTTGATGAGCTCTGCCTTCTTGCGGACGAGGCCGGCGGCCCGCAGTTCGTCCGGGCCTATCGTACCACCGGAGACGCCCTCGAGTTGGCTCAGGTTGACGCCAGCGTACACCACGGGCCTGGCGACGGTGTGCCGGCCCCTCGCCTCACCCTTGAGGCGCGGGAGCCTGCGCTGCAGCGGCATCTGGCCGCCCTCGTATGTCGCGTGCGCCTTCGCGCCCGAGCGGGCCCCAGCGCCCTTGTGGCCGCGCCCGCTGGTCTTTCCGTGCCCGCTCCCCATGCCGCGCCCGACGCGCTTGCGCGCCTTCTTCGAGCCGGGCGTGCCTTTGATCTCGTTCAACCTCACCGTTCGTCGACCTCCTCGACCCGGACCAGGTGGCGCACCTTGTGGAGCATGCCCCGGATCTGGGGCGTATCCTCGTGCATCCGGGAATCCCGGATGCGCTTGAGCCCCAGGGCGCGCACAGTCCTCTTGTGGCCCTGCATCGAGCCTATGACGCTCTTGACCTGCGTGACCTTCAGGGGGCTCATAGCGTTATCTTCACCCCCCGCGTCTGCTCGATATCCGCCTTGGTCCTGAGCCGTTTGAGGCCGTCCACAGTAGCCTGCACCAGGTTCACCGCTGTCGTCGAGCCAAGCGCTTTCGTGAGGACATCCCTGACCCCGGCCAGCTCCATGACGGCCCTCACGGCGCCGCCAGCGATTACCCCCGTCCCCTCGGAGGCAGGCTTGAGCATCACAGAGGAGCTCTCGAACTTGCCAAGGACCCCGTGCGGGATCGTCGTGTTGCGCATCGGCACGTCGAACATCTCGCGCTTCGCCCGCTCCTGGCCCTTCGCTATCGCAGCCGGGACGGTGTTGGCCTTGCCCAGGCCGACGCCTACCCTCCCGTTGCCGTCGCCGACGACGACCAGGGCGCTGAAGTTGAAGCGCCGGCCCCCCTTGACGACCTTAGCCACGCGCCGGATCTCGACTACCCTGTCCTGCAGGTCGCCGCCATCGCGCTGGCCACGGTCGCGGGGCCGGAACCCCCTGGCGTCGCGCTCCCTGGTGGTGCTACCCCCTCCGCGGGGGTTGCCACCGGTCGCCCCTGAAGGGCCCTGCCCCCTGCTCTGAGCTGTCCTCGGTCTTCCCAAAATATTCCTCCTAAAGCCTAAGTCCGCCGGAGCGGGCACCCTCTGCGAGCGCCGCGACCCGGCCGTGGTATTTATTGCCGCCCCTGTCGAAGACCGCCTCCTGCACACCTGCGTCCGCCGCTCTCCTGGCGACGAGCTCGCCGACCTTGCGGGCGGACTCCGTGCGGTTCTCGGCCTCCCCCACCTCGCGGGAGTCTGCGGCGAGCAGCGTATGACCCGCGTAGTCGTCTACGAGCTGGGCGTAAATGTGGACGTTCGAGCGGTACACGGAGAGCCTTGGGCGCTCCGCCGTACCGATGATCTTGCGCCGCACGCGCTTGTGGCGCTTCTCCCTGTGCAGCCGCTTCTTCTCGACCACAGCCATCTTCAAAAAACCTCCTACTACTAGCCTGCCTTGCCGACCTTGCGTCGGATCTGCTCGTCGCTGTAGCGGATGCCCTTGCCCTTGTAGGGCTCCGGCGGCCTGACGGCCCGGATCTCCGCCGCCATCTGGCCGACCCGCTGTTTGTCTATCCCGCGCACGACTATAGTCGTCGCGTTGGGCACCTCGAACTCGACGCCCTCGCGCGGCGAGATCGAGACAGGGTGCGAGAACCCGACCTGCAGGTTTATATCCCTTCCCTGGAGCTGGGCCCTGTAGCCGACACCCGCGATCTGCAGGGTCTTCGAGAAACCCTCCGTGACGCCGGTGACGGCGTTCTGGACGAGGCTCCTGGTCAACCCGTGCATCGCCTTGTGCTCTGGTGCCTCCGAGGCCCGCGTGAGGACGAGGCTCCCGTCCTCCTGCCTTACCTCGACGCCGCGTCCGATGGGCACGGTCAGCTCCCCTTTGGGGCCCGTTACCTTCACGCTACGCTCCGAGAGCTCGACGTTCACGGAGGAAGGGACCTCGACCGGCGCCTTACCGATTCGTGACATAAAACCTCCTAGTACACGAAGCAGAGGACTTCGCCGCCAACGCCCCTGCTCCGGGCCTGGTGGTCGGTGAGGATCCCCTGCGAGGTCGAGAGGATAGCCACCCCGAGACCGTCGAGCACCCTGGGTATGTCCTGCTGCTTGCGGTAGACGCGCCGGCCCGGGCGGCTCATCCGCCGCAGGCCCGCTATCGCCCGCTGCCCGTCGGGTCCGTACTTCAGCTCGACGATGAGCCGCTTCTCGGCCCCTGAATCCTTCTCGGAGAAGTCGCCTATGTAGCCCTCCTCCTTGAGGATCCTGGCTATCTCCGCCTTCATCTTGGAGTGAGGGATCTCGACCGCCTCGTGCTTCGCCATGTGCGCGTTGCGGATCCTGGTCAGGAAATCCGCTATGGGATCGTTAACCGCCATTGCCTCTTACCAACTCGCTTTCGTTACCCCGGGTATCTGACCCTCGTGGGCCAACTCCCTGAGGCAGATCCTGCACAGTCCGAACTTCCGGTAGTATCCGTGCGCGCGGCCGCAGCGTTGGCACCGGTTGTACTCCCGTACTCCGTACTTCTGCTTCTTCTTCTGCTTTATCAGCAAAGCCTTTCTCGTCATACCCTACCTCTCAACTATCCCTGAAGGGCATCCCGAGCAACCGCAGGAGCTCCCGCGCCTCCTCGTCGCTCTCCGTCGTGGTGACTACCGCGACGTCGAGGCCGCGGGTCGCATCTATCGCATCGTAGGAGATCTCCGGGAAGATGAGCTGCTCGCGCAGACCCAGCGCGTAGTTACCGTGCCCGTCGAA
>DASZKL010000025.1:0-3798 GCA_035947015.1 Rubrobacteraceae bacterium | reverse complement strand
ACCTACCGCGAAGGTATCATTGCCACAGTCGAGGATCTGAGAGGGGCAACGTTGGGCTGGAGAAACGGCGGTTACCTTGGGGTCCTGTTGGTGGCCCTGGGCGCAGCGCTCTGGGGCACGGACGCCGTCTTGCGGGTCCCGCTGCTCGAGGTGATGTCGCCGCCCGCGATCGTGCTCTCGGAGCACCTCGTGCTCCTGCTCTACTCCGTCCCGGCGGTCGCCCTGGGATGGAGGATATTCCCGAGGCTCGGGGTCTCGCAGTGGATCGCCCTGCTCGTGATCGCCTGGGGTGGATCCGCGCTCGCAACCCTCCTGTTCACGGCGGCTTTCGCCCTGGGAAACCCTACGGTCGTGATACTGCTGCAGAAGACCCAGCCGTTGTTCGCGATCGTCCTGGCCCACATCCTGCTGCAGGAGCGCCTGCGTTGGGCCTACTGGCCGTGCTTCGTCGTGGCTGTGTTGGGGGCGTACCTGATCTCCTTCGACGGCCTCATCGAGCCCTTCGAGGCTCTCGGGAGCGCCCAGGCACAGACGGCGGCTCTCACTCTAGGCGCCGCGATGCTCTGGGGCTCATCGACGGCGCTTGGGAGGTTCGTCTTGAAGGACGTGCCCTTTCACACCCTCACGGGGGCGCGTCTCCTCCTGGCCCTGCCCTTTCTCTGGGTCATCGCGCTGACGCAGGGCTCCCTCGGAAAGGTCGGCACGGGCCTCGCGGCCGAGCCGGCGCGGGTCGTCCTGCTGGCCCTGATACCCGGCCTCCTCGGCCTGCTCCTCTACTACAGGGGACTCTCCGGCACAAAGGCTTCCTACGCGACGCTCGCGGAGATCTCCTTCCCGGCCTCGGCGGTTGCCCTGAACTGGATCTTCCTCGGAGTAGGGCTGAGTGCGAACCAGATCTTGGGCTTCGCCCTCCTCTGGGCGGCCATACTCGTCCTAGGACACCTGAACGCCCGCGACCCCGCGCCGACACCTAGCATCGCAGAGGCCGGCTGATCACCTCGACGCCCCTCCCTAAATCCGATAAAACTTGTCGGAGATAGGTTAAAATGTCCGCCCGTGCGTTGAGCGATGCTAGCGAGAGGAGATTAGGATGACGGAGCAGGAGATACAGGAGAAGGGCTACGCGCATCCGGAGGCTCTGGTGACTACCGATTGGGTCGCCCAGAATCTAGAAGACACAGAGAATTTCCGCATCGTGGAGTCCGACGAGGACGTGCTCCTCTACGACATCGGGCACATCCCGAACGCGGTCAAGATCGACTGGGTAGAGGACCTCAACGATCCCCTGATGCGCGATTATCTGGATCCCGAGCACTTCGCACAGCTCATGAGCGAGAAGGGCATAAGCCCGCAGACGACCGTAGTCTTCTACGGCGACAGGAACAACTGGTGGGCGACCTACGCTCTGTGGGTCTTCAGGCTCTTCGGCCACGACAACGTAAGGATTATGGACGGTGGACGCATCAAGTGGGAGGCCGAGGGATGGCCGATGACGCAGGAGGTTCCTTCTTTCCCGCGCACCGATTACCCTGTTCCGATCCGCGACGACTCGAGGATCCGGGCGTTCAGGGAGGACGTGGAGCAGCACCTGAACGCCCACAACCCCCTCGTTGACGTGCGGAGCCCAGGGGAGTACTCGGGCGAGCTCTTGCACATGCCGGACTACCCGCAGGAGGGGGCCATGAGGGGCGGGCACATCCCGGGGGCTGAGAACGTGCCGTGGGCGCGGGCCGTGCGCGAAGACGCGACCTTCAAGAGCGCGGACGAGTTGCGCGAGATCTACGAGGGTGAGGCAGGGCTCAACGCTGAGGACGACGTCATTGCCTACTGCCGCATCGGGGAGCGTTCGTCGCACACGTGGTTCGTGCTGAGCTACCTGCTCGGCTACGATCGCGTGCGCAACTACGACGGCTCCTGGACGGAGTGGGGCAACCTGGTGCGTGCCCCCATCGAGCGGTAGGACCCTATTGGACCGCCGAGACCGGATAGCGTTGCTCGTCGATCACTCCAGGAACCCCCGCTACGAGGGGGCACTCGCGGGCGCGGATGTGGCGATGCCCGGTGGTGGGCCCGAGTGCGGCGGCTCGTTAGTCGTCTACCTCAAAGGCGACGGCGACGGGCGGATCGAGGACCTCTCCTTCACCGGAGAGGGGGACACCATCAGCATGGGGGCTGCTTCTATCATCATGCAGAAGGTGCACGACGAGGACCTCACTATGGACGAGGTACTCGCCCTCGACTACGCGGCCTTCGTCGAGGAGCTGGGTCGCGAGGTGATCGGGAGCCGCACCCGCAACGCTACCCTGGGCTTGAGCACCCTCAAGTCGGCCATCAGGAGGTATCGACAGAGGGCGGATCTCCACAGCGCGGACGGAACCCCCCGACCAGCTGGCGACGGCGGCGAGTAACCGGGCCGGCTCCGGAGAAGAGTCGCGCGGCCGGCCACATGTTGACTCGCTTACGCGGCATGCCGTAGATCCCGAGTACCCCACAGGGGGGCAACCTCCGAGCGGCGCTCTCTGGGCGGAGGAATACCTCCACGTCCAGGGTCAATTAAACTGCACGTCGATGAGCGAACGAGACAAGATCCCCCTCTGGGGCGGCAGGTTCGAATCCTCGCCCGCCGAGGCCTTCGAGCGCCTCAACGCCTCGATTCCTTTCGACGTCCGGCTCGCGCCCTACGACATCCGGGGCTCTATCGCGCACGCCAGGATGTTGGGGAGGTGCGGCATCGTCACCGCGGAAGAGTCCGAGGAGCTCGTGCGCGGTCTCGAGAGGGTGCTGGCGGAGGTCGAGGCGGGAGAGTTCTCCTGGACCATTGAGGACGAGGACGTCCATACCGCGGTCGAGCGGCGGCTCGGTGAGTTGACAGGCGACGTAGCCCTCAAGCTGCACACGGGCCGCAGCCGCAACGACCAGGTGGCGCTCGACCTCCACCTCTTCGTCCGCGACTCGGCGGAGAGTATAAAGGACGGTGTGCTCGCGGCGCTGCAGGCGCTCGTGGAGGTAGCTGAGAGACACAGGGATCTCGTGCTCCCCGGCTACACCCACCTGCAGCGGGCGCAGCCGATACTGCTCTCCCACCAGCTGCTCGCCCACTTCGAAGCCCTCAAGCGGGACCTCCGGCGCCTTGAGGCGGCGCGGGAGGCGGCAGGCGTCTCACCTTTGGGAGCCGCAGCCTTGGGCGGGACGCCGCACCCAGTCGATCCCGCGACTGCTGCGGCGGAGCTCGGCATGGAGCCGTTCTCGAACTCGCTCGACGCGGTCTCGGAGAGGGACTTCGTCCTCGACTTGCTCTACGCCTGCGCCGTGCTCGGGGTGCACCTCTCGCGGCTCGGGGAGGAGTGGGTGCTGTGGACGAGCTCCGAGTTCGGCTTCGCCACCATCGACGACGCCTACTCGTCGGGCTCTTCCATAATGCCGCAGAAGAGGAACCCCGACGCCTACGAGCTGATGCGCGGTAAGGTGGGTAGGCTCATCGGCGACCTGAACGCGCTGCTCGTGACGCTCAAGGGGTTGCCCCTCGGCTATTCCAAGGATCTGCAAGAGGACAAGGTGCCGCTCTTCGACGCGGTTGACTCCGTTCTTCTTGTGCTCGCTGTGTTGCCAGAGATGCTTCGCACGGCGCACTTCGACAGCGAGCGTATGGCCGGTTCCGCAGGCGGCTTCGCGCTCGCGACGGAGCTCGCGGACTTCCTGGCGGCGCAGGGCATACCGTTTAGAGAGGCTCACCAGATCGTCGGGAGACTCGTCCGCAGGTGCGAGGAACTCGGAGTTTCGCTGGAGGAGATCCCCCGA
>DASZKL010000024.1:0-3677 GCA_035947015.1 Rubrobacteraceae bacterium | reverse complement strand
GGAGCTCCTGGTAGAGGGAGAGGTTCCCTGAAAGCTCGTTGCGGCGGTCCGCTATCTCGAGAACTGTCTTCGGCTCGGTCTCGAGCTCCTTGGGGTTTATCTGAACCACCCAGATCTCATCAGGCCCCTCGTCGGTCAGCTCCCTGACCGGGGGGTTCTGCGAGAAGAGGCCGTCCCAGTAGGTCCCACCGTCATCAAGTCGGACCGAGCGAAAGAGGGTCGGGATGGCCGCCGAGGCGAGTATAGTCTCTGGGGTAATACTGTCCCGTCGACTGTTGAACGTCCTGAACTCGCCGGAGAGCACGTCCACCGCCCCGACCAGCAGTACGGGAGAGGAGTCCTCCGGCTGCACCTCTATCTTCCCGAAGTCTACTCGCCGCTCGAGCATCCTCTTGAACTCCTCGATCGCCGAGACGGAGAAGTAGTTATCGTAGGGGCTGATCGCCGGCATCGTGATGAAGTTCTGGAGTTGGCTCGCCCACAATAGCCAGGAGTTGAGAAGCTGCTCGTGGGGCGCAGTGGCGGAGTTGTCCCGCCAGAAGGCGTCGAGCGCCTTCGCAGCCCCTGCCCCGTCGCCTCTCAACAGGTTGTGCCACGCGAGCAGGGCGCAGACCGCTCCGCCCGAGGTGCCACTGAGGCCAACCACCTCGTACCGTTCTAACTCTTGCGCCCGAAGAAGCCTCTTGAGCACCCCAGCCGTGAACGCCGTGTGGCTACCGCCGCCCTGGCACGCTATGGCCACCTTCCTGGTCTCGCCTCGTGCGTCCAACACCAACCTCCATCTCCGCCGACTCGGCCTTGAAGGACCTCCGTGATTGTAACGGGCAATCTGTAACACGTGCTCGGTGCCGTCGAGGTTCCTCCTGCTATATTTTTTACCTGCAAATCGTCTTGTTCTGCACCAGAAGGCGCGCGAGGAGTTAGAACGCGTCCTTGAGCCGGCGCGGGGTGGTGCAACAACCCGGATGCGTCGGTTGCGGCCCTAGATCACCGGCGTCTCGCGGTAGCCGCCGAAGACATCTTTCAAGGCGTCGCAGATCTCCTGCACCGTCGCGTAGGCCCTGACGGCCTCGAGGATCGGGTACATCGTGTTGTCAGTGCCCCTGGCCGCTTCTTTGAGCTCTTCGAGTCTCCGGGCCACCAACTCGTTGTCCCTACTCTTCTTCAGGTTCTCGAGGCGCTCGAGTTGCCTCTCGGGGATCTCGGGGTCTATGCGGTGGATCTCGACGTCCTGCTCTTCCTGGGGCTCGTAGACGTTGACGTTGACCATGTAGCGCGTGCGCTCCTCGAGCTCGCGCTGGTAGCGCGCACTGGCCTCGGCGATCTCGCGCATAGGGAACCCGGCCTCTATGGCCTTTATCATCCCGCCCATCTCGTCTATCTGCCTGAAGTAGTCGTAGGCCTGGCGTTCGATCTCATCCGTCAACGCCTCTACGAAGTACGAGCCACCCAAGGGGTCTATGGTGTTCGTCACCCCGGTCTCCAGGGCCGCTATCTGCTGCGTCCGAACCGCGATCCTGACCGCCTCCTCCGTCGGCAGCGCCAGGGCCTCATCCAGGGAGTTTGTATGCAGGCTCTGGGTCCCGCCGAGGATGGCGGCGAGAGCCTCGAACGCCGTGCGGGCGACGTTGTTGTACGGCTCCTGGGCGGTCAGGGAGACCCCTGCGGTCTGGGTGTGGAAGCGCATGCGCAAGGACCGCTCGTCTTTGGCGCCGTACCTCTCCTTCATCACGGTGGCCCAGATGCGCCTCGCTGCGCGGAACTTGGCGATCTCTTCGAAGAAGTCTATGTGGGAGTTGAAGAAGAACGAGAAGCGCGGGGCGAAGTCGTCGACGTCCAGCCCCGCCTCGATGCCCGCCTCGACGTAGGCGAAACCGTCGGCCAGTGTAAAGGCGAGCTCCTGGGCTGCGGTGCTCCCGGCCTCGCGGATGTGGTAGCCGGAGATCGAGATCGTGTTCCACTTGAGCATGTGCTCCGTGGAGTAGACGAGCATGTCCTTGAAGACACGCATTGAAGGTTCGGGCGGGAAGAGCCACTCCTTCTGGGCTATGTACTCCTTGAGGATGTCGTTCTGATTGGTGCCTCCGAGGGCCTCGGGCGGGGCGCCCTGCTTCTCGGCGGCAACGACGTACATCGCGAGGAGCACCATCGCCGGGGCGTTGATGGTCATGGAGGTCGTGATCTCAGCCATCGGGATGCCCTCGAAGAGCCGCTCCATGTCCTCGAGGGAGTCTACTGCCACACCCTCGGTCCCGACCTCGCCGATACTTAGGGGCGAGTCGGAGTCGAGGCCCATGAGGGTTGGCATGTCGAAGGCGACGGAGAGGCCGTCCTGCCCGTGCTCGATCAGGTACCTGAACCTACGGTTCGTCTCCTCCGCGTCGCCGTAGCCGGCGAACTGCCGGATGGTCCACAGGCGTCCCCTGTACATGTTCGGGTGGACGCCACGCGTGTAGGGATACTCGCCGGGGTAGCCGAGCTTCTCGTCGTAGGAGCCCTCGACGTCGTCGGGCGTATACAGGGGCTTGATGGGGATACCGGACATAGTCGAGAACTCGGCGTCGCGCTCGGGGCTCTTCGAATGGGCCTGCTCCCAGCGGTCGCGCGCGCTCTTCTTGGTATCCACGGTGCCTAACCCTCCCGCGAGTGTCCGATCTCTTTGCCTAGACTGTAGCATAACCCCCGGACCCCAAGCCCGGCGGGCAGAGGATACTGCCCTCTACGCGTTCTCCTGATCGGCGAGGGCTCTTACCCGACAACGGGACGCGAGCCCTCGACGCCACCTGGGGCCTCGGTCCTCTCCTTGAGGATGCCGCGCGAGATGACGAGGCGCTGGATCTCGCTGGTTCCCTCGTATATCTCCGTGACCCGGGCGTCGCGGTAGTACCGTTCCACGGGGTGGTCCTTCATGTACCCGTAACCGCCCAGGATCTGGACCGCGTCGTACGTAACCTCGTTCGCCACCTGCGAGGCGTAGAGCTTCGCCCGCGCCCCTGCCTCGGTGACGCGCATCCCACTGTCCTTCGTCCACGCCGCCTCGTGGGTAAGGAGCCGCGCCGCCCTTATCTTCGTCTGCATGTCCGCCAGCTTGAAGGCGACAGCCTGGTGCTCCGCTATGGGTTTCCCGAAGGTAGTGCGCCTTGAAGCGTAGTCCGCAGCGTACCGGAAGGCGGCCTCGGCGATCCCGATGGCCTGAGCCGCGATCCCGACCCTGCCGGTGTCGAGGGTCCCGAGGGCCACGCCCAGTCCTCTGCCCTCCTCGCCGAGCCTATCTTCTTCAGGAACGAAGACGTTGTCCAGGATCACATCATCCGTCGTAGCCGAGATGACCCCCATCTTCGCTGCGTGCTTGCCGAAGGAGATGCCCTCGGCGTCCATCCCGACGACGAAGGCCGTGACGCCCTCAGGGGCGCGGGCGAAGACGACCATCGCGCCGGCCACCCTCCCGTTCGTGACCCACTGCTTGTGCCCCGATAGCCTGTAGCCGTCATCTACCCTCTCGGCTCGCGCCGCGATAGCGGCGGCGTCGGAGCCTGTCTCGGGCTCGGTGAGGGCGAAGCACCCGATCCTCTCTCCGCGAGCGAGGTCCGGCAACCAACCCGATCTCTGATCCTCATCGCCGTACATCAGAATGGGCAGCGTCCCCGCGCTCGTATGCACCGCGAGCGTCACACCGA
>DASZKL010000023.1:0-2010 GCA_035947015.1 Rubrobacteraceae bacterium | reverse complement strand
CCAGCGCGTGCCAGTGCTCGGCTCCCACGGTCTCCTGGTTGATCTGTTGCGTCACCACGTACCTCCTTGGCACCGTCCGGACGGATTGGATCGTACCATTTTCCTACCCCGCGTCAGTGATCCAGAAACTACGCGTACAAGCACACCAGCCAGGGGTTTCGCCATTCCCCGATCGGGTAAAGGTTACGCTGTGGTGTAAGCGGATCAAAGGCAGAAGGAGGGACGCATGGGAAGACGAGATAGAGGCGGCTTCGACGAGCCTGGCGGAGGGCGTAGAGGAAGGCGCGACGAGGGTCCAGGGCAAGGCCGCGACAGATTCGAGGAGCGCGGAGGTGGTCCCGAAGAGCGCGACGCGCGGCTGGCAGAGGTCAGGCAGAGGATCGACGACCGCCTGGACCGCTTCGAGGAGCGCCTGGACCGCTTCGAAGAGCGCCTAGAGAGGCTCGCCCAGGGCAGATAAGCCCCAGACGAGTTCGGTGTATATAAGGAGGCCGGGGAACCTTACGGCTAGGGCCCCGGCCTTTATCTGCGGCTGCTCAGAGCCTGGAGACGTTCTCCGCCTGCGGACCGTTCCAGCCCTCGACTACCCTGTAGGTTACCCTCTCACCTTTCTCGAGGGTTTTGAACCCGCCACCCCATGTTGCGGAGTAGCTGAAAAAGAGCTCCTCGCCCCCGTCATCGGGCGTGATGTAACCGTACCCTTCATCCGGACTGAACCACTTTAGCGTTCCCTGGTCCATGCTCTCGCGCCCGCCTTTCTCGGGTCGGCTACCGTAGACCCCGTCAAGGGGAACTCTCTGCGGCTCCCCTTCGTGTAGGTAGTGCCCACTTTTTCCGGGGCTAGCCGCAGCACATCGGCATTTCATCGCTGAGGTCGTGCCGCGCTACGAGGTGGCCGAGGCCCATACTCCGGGACCCCGGCCAAAGAAGCGTGACGCCTCCTTCAGGCTAGGACGACCACCAGTGGAACCAGACATTGTTGAAGGACCGGTTGGTCTGCGTGACGGAGATATCCTGCGACTGGTCTATCTCCGCCACCGCTACGGCGTTGTCGCCCCCCGTGGCGCTGGCCGTCGCCGTGGCGCTCTGAGTGGCCGTGGCGTCGAACGTGCCGAGGATGTTCTGGGAGCCGGCGCTGAAGACCGTCTCGTCGCCGACGTTGAACTGGTCGTCGCCCCGGTTGACATCGCCTATGTCCCCGTGTGCAAGAGCGGGGGCCGCGGTCGCCAGCATCATCGCCAGCATCGCCGCCAGTACGATCAGCTTACTCATGGTCTCTCTGCCTCCTTACTCGTGGATACCTGGCCGTTCTACGGAGGCGACCGCCGGCCAGATCACCCGCACACAAGAAGCTGGAATCCCAGAATGGACCCCGGCCCCCGGGTGCAACGAGCTCCGAGGCTCTTCCCGAAGATGGATCAGCCGATCCTCCCGAGGATCTCACTCATCTCCCCGCTGTCGAACGCCCGCATCGTCGTGCTGCGGACGTTCCCGGCGGAGGCCAGCTCGAGCAACAAAGCCGAGACGGTCTGGTCATCCGGGGCTTCGAGGATGGCGACGAGGTCGTGGGCACCGAGCGTCCAGTAGATCTTCTCCAGGCCCACCCCGTACTTGCGCACCCCCAACTCGAAGGCGCTATCTACCCGATTGACGGTATCCCTTGCGTTCCTGATCCCTTGCTCGGTCCAGTCAAACAGACAGATGTAATGGGGCATTGGCATCTCCTCCTTTCCAGGGTAGGGACGGTTCCTTGGCCGACACCTACAAGGCTTTCCTCGGCCTCGAGCCCACGCAGCTCCGCTGGAGCTGCCGGCGCACTCAAGACCGAGCTTCCTGCTCCTGTATCTCTCTCAAGCGCGAGACCAGGGTTTCTTGCCGCTTCTCAGGTTCGCCCGTGGAGCAGACGGGCGATATCCTCGGCGAAGCGCACCTCCGAATCATCTTGGGGTTCGTAACCGATCACCCTCCGGGCGTTGGTGATGCTCCAGAAAGTGCGGGCGTTGTTGGAGA
>DASZKL010000022.1:0-5815 GCA_035947015.1 Rubrobacteraceae bacterium | reverse complement strand
TGCTTTCGAGGGCGTGGACTACGCGCTCTTCGCCGGGACCGAGGGTGAGAAGGGTGCTGCCGTCCAGCTCGCGCGCGAGGCGATAAGCCGCGGCGCGATCGTCATAGACAACGGTAGCGACTTCAGACTCGACCCCGAGGTGCCGCTCTTGGTTCCCGAGGTGAACGCGGAAGCTCTGGAGCAGCACAAGGGCATAGTCGCCAACCCGAACTGCTCGACGATCCAGCTGGTCGTCTCGCTCGCCCCCATAGCCCGCGAGTTCGGAGTAGGAAAGGTGGTCGTCTCGACCTATCAGGCGGTCTCGGGGGCCGGACGCAGCGGGGTAGAGGCGCTCGAGAGCGGGCGAGATGACGCCTTCGCGAAGCCTATTGTCGGGAACGCCATTCCGCTCATCGGCGGTGTGGGGGAGGACGGATACACCACCGAGGAGAAGAAGATGCGCGAGGAGTCGCGCAAGATCCTTGGTATTCCGGATCTACCTGTCTTCGCGACAGCCGTCCGCATCCCCGTGCACACAGGCCACTCCGAGAGCGTCTACGTGGAGACCGAGCGCCGGGCGAGCCTGCCCGAGGTGCTCGAAGCGCTGGGCGAGGCGCCAGGCGTCGTCTTCTCCGGGGACCCAGCGGACTTCCCGACCCCGCTCGAGGTGGCGGGGGAGCACGGCGTTTGCGTCGGCAGGGTGCGGGTCGAGGATGGTTCCATCGGCTACTGGTGTGTGTCGGACAACCTGCACAAAGGCGCGGCGACCAACGCCGTGCAGATAGCCGAGTCGCTCGTGGGGGCGCGGGTCTAAGAGAACGTTCCGTATGCCGGAGCTCGAGATCCGCGACGCCACCGAGGAGGACGCTCCGCTGATCCTCTCGCTCATAAGGGAGCTCGCCGAGTACGAGCGCCTATCCCACGAGGTAGTAGCCACCGAGAAGGCGCTAAGGGACTGGCTCTTTGGGGAGAGAAGGGTAGCTGAGGTTCTGCTCGGATACCTCGGTGACGATCCCGCGGGCTTCGCCCTCTTCTTCCACAACTTCTCGACCTTCCTCGGTAAGCCCGGTATCTACCTTGAGGATCTCTACGTCAGGCCCGAGTTCAGGGGCGCCGGGATCGGTCGGGCCCTGCTCGTCCACCTCGCTAATGTCGCGAGAGAGCGCGGTTTCGGGAGGCTCGAGTGGTCGGTCCTGGACTGGAACGAGCCGGCTATAGGTTTCTACAGAAGCATCGGCGCCACCCCGGTCAGCGGATGGACAGTCTTCCGCGTGAGTGGGGAGGCGCTCGAAGAGCTGGCCGGACTCTAACCTCACCCTATCACCGGGCACTCTAGCAGGCGCGCCATAGTCGCCGTCGCGCATGCTAGGGCGTGACGCCGGGTATACTTCCGGGAGAACCTCAAGGAGCTGGGAGAGAGGAGCGCGGTATGCCCGAGGAGAACAAGCAGCAATCCTTTTGGGACCGCCTGTTCAGCCTCGACTACCATTCCGCACGGGAGGAGAGGGTCGTCGAGTACATCATCCACCGCCTCGGCGAGGGAGCGAGCCTGCAGGAGATCGTGGAGGAGGAGTACGTCCGGCGCAACGCCTCCCCGGCAGAGGTGGATGAGATCTGCGCCAAGCCCGAACTGGTGCACGCCACCCGCGAGCACATGGAGCAGGATTTCAGCTCCGGAGAGATCGACCCGACCCGCCGCCCGCGCTAGCGACCGGTCTAAACGGCGCCCGAGAGCCTCCAGGTTGTATAATCCTAAAGTTGCGAGTTCATATGAATGTGGAGGCTGGATGCCGATCTACGAGTACAAATGCGAGAACGGGCACGTCTTCGACGTGATGCAGAGATTCTCCGACGACCCCCTGACTGCCTGCATCGAGTGCGGCGCCCCTGTCAGAAAGGTTCTGCACCCGGTGAACATCTCGTTCAAGGGGTCGGGTTTCTACTCTACCGACTACAGGAGCGGCTCGAAAACAGAGACCACAACCAAGAACGGCGAGTCAGGCGATAAGGGTCCCGAGAAGAAAAAGGACTCCTCCACCGAGAAGGCGGCCGACAAACAGGACTGAGAAGATATGTCCCCGAGCGTTGACGAACCGCAAATTGGGAGCAGACCGGACGGCATCCTCCGGCGCACCTTCCGCGCGCTCGTCCTCGGGGTCACGCTCCTCTTCGTCATCGCAGCCCTCGCCGTCTCCTCCGCCCTAGTCGTATACACCGCCTGGATCCACGACCTCCGCAACGGACTCTTCGCCCTGCTCTTCGCCATCCTGAGCGCCCAGATAGCACTGAATTGGCTCCTCTGGAAGGACGACGAGGAAGAAGAGCATTTCAGCTAGTCAGCTTCTAAGCACGCTGGCTCCCTCTGGTCGCCAGCTCGTCAGCACGGCGCTTCGCGCCTTTCAGCACGCTCCGGCCCTTCGGGCCTCGCTTGTCGGCATTTCAGCTTGCTCTGCCGCTCGGTTTCTACCAGCTCGGGCTCGACGGGTGGGAGCAGCGAGCCGAGCGTTCTTAGCTGACTAGCTGACAAGCCGCCCGCAAGGCGGCGGGCTGACAAGCGAAGCCCTGAAAGGGCTGAGCGTGCTGAAAGCTGCCCGCGGGGCGGCGTGCTGAATAGCTGCTTGAAAAGTCCTGCAAATTAAACCTCAACCTCTGGTCTAGGGGGTAGACAAGCTGCTACCTGGTTTCGTATAGTGCCCTGCGTCCGAGGATGGATCGGGAGGACAGGGCGTCGGGCGGCGCCAGGTGATGCAGGCGCCGCCTGGAGTCCCGGGATCTGGGAGGAGGGAATTTGTCGGTATCTTCCGGCGGCGCCTTTGCGCATCTGCACTGTCACTCGGAATATTCGATGCTTGATGGGGCGAGCCGGATCCAGGACCTCATCTCGTTCGCCAAGGAACAGAACATGCCAGGCATCGCGCTCACGGACCACGGCGTGATGTACGGTGCGATCAAGTTCTACAAGGCGGCGAAAGACGCAGGTATCAAACCCGTCATGGGCTGTGAGGTCTACGTGGCGGCGGACAGGTACGATCGCAGCCGCGCCCCGTACTATCACCTAACCCTCCTCGCCCGCACTCCCGAGGGCTACAGGAACCTGATCAAGCTCTGCACGGCGGGGTATCTGGAGGGCTTCTACCGCAAGCCCCGCGTGGATGCGGAGCTGTTGCGCAAGTACGGCAGGGGTATCATCTGCCTCTCGGGCTGCCTCTCTGCCGAGGTGCCCATCCGCATCCTCGAGGGCCGACTCGACGAGGCGAGGAAGGTGCTCCTTGAGTACTCGGAGATCTTCGACGCCGTCTACCTCGAGATGCAAGACCACGGTATCTCGGATCAGAGGCGGGTCAACGAAGGTCTGCGCAGGCTCCACAAAGAGACGGGGCTCCCCCTTGTCGCTACCAACGACTCTCACTATACCGCCAGGAGCGACGCCAGGATGCACGATGTCCTCCTGTGCATCGGGACCGGCAAGTTCTACAACGACCCGAAGCGGATGAAGTTCCCCTCCCAGGAGTTCTACGTAAAGCCGGTGGAGGAGATGGCGAGGCTCTTCCCGGACGACCCGGAGGCGCTGGAGAACACCACCAAGGTCGTGGACCTCGTGGAAGACGTGGGGATAGAGCTGGGTAGGACGCGGCTCCCCAACTTCCCCAAGCCAGGAGGGTACACAGCCGACCAGTACCTGCGCGAGCGATGCGAGGAGGGGCTGAGAAAGAGGTACGGCGGGATAACGCCGGAGATCGAGCGACGGCTGGACTTCGAGCTCGCGACCATCGCCAAGATGGGGTTCGCTGACTACTTCCTCATCGTGTGGGACTTCGTCAAGTACGCCAAGGACAGAGAGATCGCCGTCGGCCCCGGGCGAGGGTCGGCGGCGGGTTCCATCGTCGCGTACGCGCTCGAGATAACGGAGCTCGATCCCTTGCAGTACTCGCTCCTCTTCGAGCGATTCCTGAACCCCGACCGCATCAGCATGCCCGACGTTGACATCGACTTTTCGGTTCAGGGACGCGGCGAGGTCATGAGGTACGTGACCGATAAGTACGGTGGGCACGAGCACGTGGCCCACATCATCACCTTCGGGACCATCGGCGCCAAGGCCGCGATAAGAGATGCCGGACGGATCTTCCAGTACCCCTACTCCGACACTGACAAGCTCGCCAAGTTGATCCCGGACAAGCCGGTCGGGACGACCCTGCGCGACGTGCTTAGGCCTGAGAGCGAGGGGTACGTCGCTGGCGAGAGGCACCCCGGGGCTGCGCGCGAGATCATCCAGTTCGTGGAGGGGGACGATGCCGCGAAACAGGTATTGGACACGGCCTTCGAGATAGAGGGCTTCGCCCGTCACGCAGGGACCCACGCGGCCGGCGTCGTCATCTCAGAGGAGCCCCTGACGGATATCGTCCCGCTCCAGCGGGTCGCGAAAGACGATAGCGCGGTCATGGTTCAGCATCCGATGGGCGACGTCGAGGCACTTGGCCTCCTGAAGGTGGATTTCCTGGGCTTGAGGAATCTGGACGTCATAGAGGAGACGCTCAGGGCTATCAAGCGTACCAGTGGCGAGGAGGTAGACATCCGCAACATTCCCCTGGACGACGAGGAGACGCTAAGGCTCTTCGCCAGGGGCGACACGTTCGGGGTCTTCCAGTTCGAGTCGAGCGGGATGCAGAGGATGCTCCAGGAGGTCAGGCCCGACCGCTTCGACGACCTCGTCGCCCTCAACGCGCTCTACCGACCGGGGCCGATGGACTACATCCCGAACTTCAAGCGCGGCAAGCACGACCCCGAGAGCGTCACGTACCTCGATCCACGCCTCAAACCCATCCTGGAGCCGACCTACGGCGTCGCCGCATACCAGGAGCAGCTCATGGAGATCTCCAAGACTCTGGGGGGGTTTACCCCGGGTGAGGCCGACACGCTGCGCAAGGCCATCGGCAAGAAGAACGTCAAGCTGCTCGCGCCGCTCAAGGACAAGTTCACCCAGGGCTGCCGCGAGCGCAAGGTCGCGCCGCAGGTAGCCGAGGAACTGTGGAACTGGATGGAGAAGGCGGGCGGCTACTCGTTCAACAAGAGCCATTCGGCGTGCTACTCGTACCTGGCCTTTCAGACGGCGTACCTCAAGGCGCACTACCCCGAGGCGTACATGGCGGCGTTATTGAGCAGCGTCATGAACACCAAGGACCGGGTGCCGCAGTACGTCGCGGAATCGAGGGCTATGAAGATCGAGGTCCTCCCGCCTGACGTCAACGAGAGCGGGCGTCGTTTCACGGTCGTGGGAAAGACCATCAGGTTCGGGCTCTCGGCGGTCAAGAACGTAGGGGATTCTTGCGTGGAGGCTATCATCGCCGCGAGGGAAGGGGGCGGACCCTTCGCGGACATCTTCGACTTCTGCGAGCGCGTTGACCCCAAGACGTACAACAAGCGCACGCTCGAGTCGCTCATAAAGTGCGGTGCCTTCGACAACACGGGCCACTCGCGCGAAGCGATGCTCGCAGTCCACGCCCAGGCGGTTGAGAGGATCGCCAAGGGCAAAGCACCCGGCGACGACCAGGTCTGCATGTTCGACTCGACGGAGTTGGCGAGCTTCGCTCCCCCCAAGCCCGAGATCCCCGACATCGAAGACGACCGCCGACAGAGCCTCGAGTGGGAGAAGGAGACCCTGGGGCTCTTCGTCTCCGACCACCCGTTGCGCCCCGTGCTGCACAAGCTGAAAAACCACATCGACACCACCGTCTCCGATCTCGACTCTTGCGGCGACGGGCAGGTCGTGTGGGTCGGGGGGCTCGCAACCTCCGTCCGCATCAACACTACCCGCAAGGGCGACACGATGGCGTTGCTG
>DASZKL010000021.1:0-11428 GCA_035947015.1 Rubrobacteraceae bacterium | reverse complement strand
CCATGATCCCGAGCCCCACAAAACCCACCCTCTCAGGCATTCCGCCCCCTTTCGGTGGCGACCGCGCGCACGTTCCACTCCACCCTGCCTTCCAGGGGGTCTCCCCTTAGCACGAAACCGTCAGCTTCGCGTTCGAGGCGCGGGGCGTGCAGCGTGCCGTCCTCGGGGAGGGAGAACAGCCCTTCTGCGGAGGAGGATCCAGCGCCGTAGACAGCCAGCTCTATCTCGCTCCAGTCCATCCGATCGGTGCTTTGCGCGAGCCGGATGTGTGGGATCGCTGCGCCGTCCCTGACGAGCATAACCGCGGGGATCTCCCCTGCGGAGATAGCGTGCCACCTGGCTCCTCCGTAGCTCTCGCCTGTCTGGTAGTCGGTCCAGAGCCGCGGCGGCAGGTAGACGTTGCGCTCCGGCGCATCTTCCATGAGTGGAGCGACGAGGATGTCGGTGCCGAAGAGGTACTGGTCCTCGACGAACCAGGAGGTAGGGTCTTCGGGGTACTCGAAGAAGAGGGTGCGCAGCATGGGGTGTCCGTTCTGGGAGGCGAGCCTGGCCTGGGCATAGACGTACGGCATGAGCCTGTACCTGAGTTCCACGATGCGCCGGAAGTCGTCAGTGAACTCCTCGCCGTACTCCCAAGGCTCCGTGGGAGGCGCGCCGTGACAGCGGCTGTGGGAGGTAAGGGCGCCGAAGGCCAGCCACCGGCGGTAGAGGTCCTCCGGGCTCCGGTAGGCGAAGCCCCCGATGAAGTGGCTCCAGAAGGTGAACCCGCACAAGCCCAGAGAGAGCCCGCCGCGTAGAGTTCCGGCCATCGCGCCGTCGGTGTTCTCCGCGTCACCGCCCCAGTGGAGAGGGTAGCGCTGGCTGCCGGCCCAGGCGCTGCGGGCGTAGGTGGCGCCGTTGCCGGTAATCTCTTCGCAGATCTCCGCGACCGCCTTGTTGTAGCGCAAGGGGTAGAGGTTGTGCTCCAGGAAGCTGCTACGCCTCTGGTGGTATATCCCCGCCAGGGGAGCAGCCTCCCCGAAGTCCGCCGTGAAGATGCCGACCCCCATCTTCAGAAGGTTCGCCAGCTTCTGCTGGTACCACGACACGGCGTCCGGGTTGCTGAAGTCCAGAACGGCGTCGTCTATCGGCGGTTTGCCGTTGGCGCTGAGGACGACGTATCCCTTCTCGATAGCCTCCTCGTGCAGTTCGTTGTTCGGGTTGAAGTAAGGTAGCTGCCACAGGCTTATGCGAAATCCGTCGTCTTTGAGGTCGGAGATCATCTTCGATGGGTCGCTAAAACGGGACTCGGAGAACTTGAAGTCGCAGCGGTGGGGGACCTCGGTCCAGTCGGTGTCGAGGTGGATGACGTCGCAGGGGATTCTGTGATCACGAAGCTTCTTCGCGACGTCCCTGACCTCGTCCTCGGAGGAGTAGCTCTCACGACCCATCCACAGGCCAAAAGTCCACAGAGGAGGCACGGAGGCGCGACCTGTGAGGGCTGTGTACTCGGAGAGGATCTCCTTCGGGGAGCCGAAGAAGAAGAACAGGTCGAGCACGTCGTCGCCGAGGTAGATCACCGCCGCCTCGTCGTAGGAGCCGCCGAGGTCGAGGGTTAGCGGGGCGCTCGTGTGCACGAACATGCCGTAACCGCCGCTACTCATGAAGAAGGGCACCGGCTTGTACATATCGGGGGTTTGGGCGCCGTAGGCGTCGCAGGTCCACAGCACGAGCCTCTGGCCGCGCTTGTTCAGCCTCGTGAACGACTCCCCGCAGCCGTAGAGTCTCTCATCCGGGGAGAGGCGGAAGCTGGCGGCGATGTGCCGGCGCAGATTGGAGGCCTTGCGCACGAAGGAGAACGGCGTGGGCCTGGTGTTGACGACGGTCATCGTATCCGCGAGGTTCCAGGTGCGGGTGAGGAGCCTGCCAGAGGCGTCCCTGAATTCGAAGCGCACCGGGTCCCTCTCGACGGTGACGGAGCCGTGGGTGCCGGTGTAGGTGGCCGAGGAGTCGCTATCGGTAACCTGCCAGGAATCGCCGGTCGGGGGGATACCTGCGAGCATGAGGGAGGGTTCCTCGGGTGACGTCCCGGGACGGGCGGCCACGCGCAGACGCACCGTCCTCGGGGTGATGAAGGAGACGGAGAAGGGCAAGTCCTGGTCGTCCTCGTACTCTCCCGGCGGGAGGTCCTCCCACACCTTGTAGTCCTCGAACTGGAGCGTGAGCTGGTGGTAGGAGACGCGTTGCTTCAGCGCGAGAGCCTTCCACATTAACCTACCTGAGGCGGAGCGCGGGTCGAACGCCGAGACCTTTGAGCCGATGAAGAAGTGGTTGTCCTGCCTGGCGAACTCCTCACTGACGTCCAACGGCTGGTTCTGCAGGGCGGGCCCGTGCTCTTCCATCCTCCCTCCCACTCGCATCCCTCTTCGCCCGAAGAATTCCGGGAGTTCCGTACACCTTACACAAATACCCATGCCCTCACAGCAGTTGCAGCATAATGACGTCCAGCCAGAGCGCCAACCGAGAGAGAGGAGCCACGGTCTGCTACGACCGGAGTCCACCGCTTCCCACGAGCAGGGCAGCCACCATCGCTCTCAGCAGAAGGATCGTTCGTTGCTTCCCTACTCTAGGGGGATGTCTGAGAGTGCTGCCCTCCGCTGCTGCTATTCCAGTCCCAGATAGCCGAGACACGCTTGAGGCTGGTTGATCAATACCGCGGGCGCCTCGACGCTCAGGGAGCAGGTTTGGGTTTGTATCCTAGGATACCCCTCGATGAGGCTAGGCACCGAGACCTCAACGCCGCTCAGGTCAAACCGGGCGTTGTATATGGAGACGCCCTGCAGACTCCCTTGGTCCATGCTCACCTGGATTCTATCGAAGCGCCCCAGAAGCATCTCGGGTGGAAAGTTCGAGGTAACCTCGACATCGGGCTTCGTCGGTGTCCCGAATGACGCTTGCAGCCTCTGCGCGATCTGGTTCTCGACCAAGCCTGGAAGCACCAGGTAGCAGAAGGCCCCTCCCAAGATTAACAGGATAACCAGTTTGCTCGTAAAGCCCCGTATGATCTTCGAACCACTCCCTCAAGGTGCTCGCCGTACTCCGTACCCGGTCTGCTCTCTGCAATAAAGCACTCTACATGGTGTGCCCAACGCGGTGCATCCCCCAAATGGGTGATTTTTTTCTAGCTCAAATAGGCTAGATGGTGACACGCAGAAGCCAGAGCTCCCGCTAGCGATGCCCCGCGGGCTGGCGAATCGCGCGCTCGCAGCGTTAGCGACGGAGCGGGTACGGGTATCAGTCAGAGATAGGGTGAGGAGGCCTGAAACGAGGCGCACGGCGGATGGCGCGCACATGGTTGATGGGGTTTGGTATGGTCTTGTTCCGAGGCGCCATGATAGAGATGCTCGATCACACCGCGGATGTTGGCTTCGAGCTGAGAGACCCAACGCTCGAAGGGCTCTTCGAGGAGGCCAGACGGGGGTTGCTCATGGTCGTCTTCGAGCGCCCGCCGGAAGAGGGTGGGGATGATCGAGAGATCGAGCTTTCGGCTCCCGACCTGGAGACGCTCCTCGTGCGCTGGCTCAACGAGTTGACATATCTCGTCCAGGACGCCGGCTTCGTCCCGGTCGCCGCTAAGATCCGGATACGCAGAAGAGATGGCACGACCCCCTCGTTAGAAGCACGGCTCTCGGGCGTTCCCCTCAAGCTCGAAGAATACGGGTGGCAGGGCGAGATAAAGAGCGCGACCTTCCACGGGTTGGATGTAGCGAACGATGACGAGGGCTGGCACGCCAGGGTGATACTGGACGTGTGACGCCGCGAAGCGGACTCTTCTGGAGAGATACCATGAACTTCGAGCGCATCGGTCAGTACAAGTACCGAATCCCCCGCGAGGGGAAGATGGAGGTAGACGCTGCGTTCTACGCCTCGGAGAGGATACTGGAGGATCTCGGGGCCGAGGACTACGCCTCCCTACAGCAGCTCGCCAACGTCGCGACGCTGCCGGGGATAGTCGAGCCGGCGCTTACCATGCCCGACGTCCACTGGGGGTACGGCTTCCCCATAGGCGGGGTCGCAGCCTTCGACCCGCAAAGGGGCGGCGTGGTCAGTCCGGGTGGTGTGGGCTTCGACGTCAACTGCGGCGTGCGGCTCCTGACATCCGAGATCGGCCGGGGAGAGTTGGAAGGGCGCAAGAGCGGCCTGGCGGACGCACT
The DNA here is from genome assembly GCA_035947015.1 of Rubrobacteraceae bacterium. GTDB lineage: Bacteria > Actinomycetota > Rubrobacteria > Rubrobacterales > Rubrobacteraceae > JALYGY01. The sequence goes on along the minus strand of DASZKL010000021.1, from coordinate 7,235 downwards.
CTACGAGGCCGTTCCTTCGGGGATGGGCAAGGGCCGCAAGGACTTCCGCCTTAGCCGAAAGGAGCTGTCGGAGGTTCTGGTCGAGGGGCCAGCCCCCCTGGTCGAACGGGGATACGGGGACCCGGAGGACCTGGGTCGCATCGAGTCGGGCGGTCGGCTCGCGGGCGCGGACCCCGGGGCGGTCTCCGAGAGGGCTTACGAGCGGGGCATCCCCCAGCTCGGCACCCTGGGCTCGGGCAACCACTTCCTCGAGGTGCAGTACGTGGATGAGATCTACGACGAGGAGGCCGCGAGGGCCTTCGGGCTCTCTGTGGGCCGGATCACGGTCCTGATCCACTCCGGCTCGAGGGGCCTCGGCCACCAGGTCTGCCAGGAGTACGTCGAACGCTTCCTGGAGGCCGCACCCAGGTACGGCATCGAGCTGGTGGACAGGCAGCTCGCCGCTGCCCCCATAGAGAGCCCTGAAGGGGATGAGTATCTCAAGGCCATGGCCTCGGCGGCCAACTTCGCCTTCGCCAACAGGCAGCTCATCACCCACTTCACGAGGCGGGCCTTCGCCTCCGCAGGGTTGGGCCAGAGCCTTGCGGTGCTCTACGACCTGGCGCACAACAACGCCAAGTTCGAGGAGCACGACGGCAGGAGGGTTCTGGTCCACCGCAAGGGGGCCACGCGGGCGTTCGGCCCGGAGGAAGAGGAGCTGCCCGCGGAGTTCCGCTTCGTGGGCCAGCCGGTCCTCGTCCCTGGGGACATGGGGAGGTACTCCTTCGTGTTGGCCGGAACCGAGGGAGCCATGCGCGAGACCTTTGGATCCAGCGCCCACGGCGCAGGCAGGAAGATGAGCCGCAGGCAGGCGAAGAAGGCTGCCAGGGGTCGCAACCTCGTGCGGGAGATGGAGGAAAGGGGGATACTGGTGCGGGCCGCGGGCCGGGCTACTGTGGACGAGGAGATGTCCGAGGCCTACAAGGACGCTGCCGACGTTATCGCGACGACGCACGGGGCGGGGATCGGGCGCAAGGTTGCGCGTCTCAGGCCCCTGATCGTGGTCAAGGGTTGAGGTAACGCGTTGAGGAGGTTGCTGAGGATGTTCCACGGAGAGCCTCCGTTCAGGGATCGGGGGGACGCCGGCAGAAGGCTGGCCGAGCGGTTGTCCCGATACCGCGACGAGCGCCCCGTGGTCTTCGCCCTCCCGCGGGGAGGGGTCCCGGTGGGGTACGAGATCTCCCGCGCTCTGGATGTGCCGCTCGAGGTCTTCGTCGCGCGCAAGCTTGGGGCGCCAGGCCAGCCCGAGTTCGGCATCGGCGCCGTCGCCCCGGGCGGCGTGCGCATCCTCAACGAGGACGTCATCCGGCGGCTCGGTATCCCCGACGATTACGTAGAGAGGATCACCGAGCGGGAGATGGCGGAGGTTGAGCGCCGATTGCGCCACTTCCGGGCCGACCGTCCTGAGCCCGAGGTCCGCGACCGGACCGTGATCCTGGTGGACGACGGCCTCGCGACGGGCGTGACGGCCCGAGCCGCGGTGAAGGCCCTCCGCAGCCTGGAACCCCGGCGTCTCATCCTCGCCGCGCCGGTGTGCGCCGCCCAGACGGCCGGGCTGCTCGACCCCGAGGTGGACGAGCTAGTCTGCCTGGAGGCTCCCCCTGACCTCGGGGCGATAGGCTTCTGGTACAGGGACTTCTCGCAGACCTCGGATGAGGAGGTCATAGAGCTGCTCGAGTGCGCAAGGCGCGAGGAGCCAGGTCCGGCGGAGAGGCACGGAGGCTGATGGTGGAACACCCGGTGAGGGTCTCGGCCGGTCCGGTCGAGCTCGAAGGAGATCTGGGCGCTCCCGAAAACGCAAGAGGGGTTGTGCTCTTCGCCCACGGCTCTGGCTCGGGCCGCCACAGCCCCCGAAACCGCCTCGTCGCGCGGGCGCTCCAAGAAGCGGGCCTCGCGACGCTCCTGATCGACCTCCTCACCCCGGACGAAGAGAGGGCGGACCTCCGCACCGGCCACCTCCGTTTCGACATCGGGCTCCTCGCCGAGCGACTCGCCGGCGCCACAGAGTGGCTGATAGATAATCCCGAGACACGAGACCTTCGGATCGGGTACTTCGGCGCCAGCACGGGCGCCGGGGCTGCGCTGGTCGCTGCGGCCAAACACCCGCGGGAGGTCGGCGCGATCGTCTCGCGCGGTGGGCGACCCGACCTCGCGGGCGACGCCCTGCCCCTCGTCGAGGCGCCAACGCTTCTCATCGTCGGCGGTGACGACGTGCCCGTGATCGGCATGAACCAAGAGGCGCTCGGACGGCTTCGCGCGGAGAAGAAGCTGGAGATCGTGGCCGGGGCGACGCACCTCTTCGAGGAGCCTGGGGCGCTGGAGGAGGTAGCGCGGCTCGCCGCAGGCTGGTTCTGGCGTTACCTTGGTAAGACGTAGGGTGGATCAACGTAGCTCTGGCAGGATCTCCTGCTCGTAGAACCGGAAGAACCCCTCCTGATCCGGGCCGATCTGGTGCATGTAGATCTCGTCGTAGCCGGCCTCTTCGTACTGGCGGATAGACTCGAGGTAAGGCTCGGGGTCTGGGCCGCACGGAGGCGTATCTGCGACCATCTCCTCGGTGACTATAGAGACGGCCTGCTCGAAGTGCGCAGGCGTGGCGAGTTCCTGAGCCAACTCTCCAGGCAACCCCATGTTCGGCCACAGCCTGTGGATCATTCGCCTCGCCTCCGATTCGTCCTCGTGCCAGCAGACCTTCATCTCGCCAAGGCAGGGCTTGTCCGCGCCTGCCTTCTCGGCAAAGGTGTTGACGAGGTCAGGCTCAGGGGCAGTGCCCACGTAGCCGTCCCCGATGCGGGCGGCGACCTCTATCGCCTTGGGACCGAAGGCAGAGACGTATATCGGCGGCGGCTCGTCGGGCAGGGTGTAGAGGCGGGCGTTCTCCACGATGTAGTGCTTGCCGTAGTGCCGCTTGTTGCCGCCCTCCCACAGGAGCCGGATCACCTGAACCGCCTCCTCCATCATCTCCAGCCGGATGTCGGTGGGGGGCCAGTGGTCGCCGAGTATGTGCTCGTTCAGGTTCTCCCCGCTCCCGATGCCGAACCAGAAGCGCCCCTCCATCATCGCCGCCGAGGTAGCGGTGGCCTGGGCGATGATCGCCGGGTGGATCCGGATGGTAGGGCAGGTTACGCCGGTGCCGAGCCGTATCCGCTCCGTGGTAGCAGCTATGCCTCCGATCACGCTCCACACGAACGCACTCTGGCCCTGCTCGTCGATCCAGGGGTGGTAGTGGTCAGAGACCCAGGAGGTGGTGAAGCCCACCTCCTCAGCCCGCCGGGCGTTACGGACCATATCGTTGGGGGCCATCTCCTCGCTGGAGAGCACGTATCCCATCTTGGCCATGGCTATCTTCCTCCTTTCCCGTAACAAACCGCGCGTACCCCAGGAGTTCGTCGGTAATCGCTCACCCTGGGGTATACCCCCGGCGGGGGAAACTAACTCTAGCGGCGAAGAGAGGGAGCTCCCGGTTTTTCTACGGGAACGCTTACTCTCAGTGGCAGGGCGCCATACACGAACCTCAGAATCCCAGACCGGCGCCGGAGCCGATCGAGACTCCCAAGGCCCACCGCGGCCATTCGCACGGGTAGACGGAGGTGACGGTCTGACGCGGCGGGTAGCTTGCCGTTTACCCGTGCAAGAATCCGGGTAAGACTAAGCGGCCCGTTCGGTGTGACGCTCCAGGACCCGGCATGCTTCCCGAGCCCTGGGGCGGTGGGGGAGAGAAGGGGGCAGAGAGATGAGCGAGGCTCTCGCCGCGGGCGGGGGGCGACCGTGACGCACGCGTCGGGACCCATCCGGCTGTTGCTCGTCGTCGATTCGCTAGAGATGGGGGGCGCCGAGCGGCAGGTCGTAGAACTCGCGGTCGCGCTCCTGCGCAAGGGGTACGGGATAACCGTCGCGTGCTCCGTCGCTGGCGAGCTTGCGGATGCGCTCGAGAGGGCGGACGTACCCGTCCGACCGCTGCTTAAGCGGCTGGTAAAGCGGCGCCTCAGCCTGGCCTACGCGTGGAGACTCCGGCGGCTCCTGAAGAGGGAGAACTTCGACCTGGTGCACGCCCACATCTACGCCAGCATCGCCGCCGCCGCGATCGCCACCCTCGGGATGGACGTGCCGCTCGTGATCACCGAGCACACCGAAGCCTCCTGGCAGCGCCGGCGCGCACGATGGGTCAGCCGGTGGATCTACAGCCGGGTGGAGCGCATAATCGCTGTCTCGACCCCGATCCGCCGACGCCTGATCGAGAGGGACGACGTGCACCCTGACCTCATCACCATCGTCCCGAACGCCATGACATCTACCTCGGAACCTCTCGCGGACGCCTCGCTCCCGACAGAACTGCGCGAGCGCCCTCTCGTCGGCGTCGTCGCCCGGCTCCAGCCCGAGAAGGGGGTGGAGTACTTCCTGAGAGCGGCGGCCCGCGTCGCGGCGAAATTCCCGGAGGCCCACTTCGTGGTCGCCGGTGATGGTCCACTCCGGCAGGAGCTGGTAGCCCTCTCGGAGGACCTTGGCCTGAGGGAGCGTGTCCACTTTCTCGGGTTCCGCTCGGACGCGTCGGAGCTCATGGAGTCCCTGGACGGACTCGTGGTTCCCTCACTGACTGAGGGTTCGCCGCTGGTCACCCTCGAGGCCATGGCGGCCGGGGTCCCCGTCGTCGCCAGCGCCGTGGGTGGGATCCCGGATCAGATCCGCCACGATAGAGAGGGACTGCTCGTCCCGCCCGGCGACGCTGCCGCCATAAGCGACGCGCTGCTCACCTTGCTGCGCGACCCCGCCCGCGCCAGCCGCCTGGGTGAGGCAGCCCGCCGGAGGGCCGCCTCTCGATTCAGCCACGATACGATGGTGCGGCGGATCGAGGACGTTTACCGCGATGTCCTTGGCCGTCCGGCGGCGCAGAGCATCGCTCCCGACGAGCCGGAGCTCAGGACGACGTGGTGAGCTCCGTCGCGCTGCGGCTCAATCGCTGACGTCCGTCGCCTCAATCGACCCACGCCCTGTCCCGCTCGTATCCGAGGAGGATCAACTCGTCCCCCGCGTACCGGTCGAAGGCCTCTCTGGCCTCAGAGCTGAAGTGGCTGCGCCAGTCCCCGACCACACCCTTGCGCAGGAAGCTCCTCTTGTTCTCTTCGCCAGGCTGCCTGCCGGCCTGACGCTCGAAGGAGAACTCCTCGGCTATCGCACTCGTCTCGTCCGGGCTCAACCGCTCCCCGGTCAGCCCCTCTACGACCCTCCGCAACTCGCCTGAGGTGTCCTCGCGTAGGTCCTCGTAGCGAACGTGGATCGCGTCCTTGCGGCCGTGCCAGCGGCGCACGAAGTCAGCCCAGGAAAAACGCGGAGAGTGCGGTCTGGTAAAAGCGTACTCGATGAATGCCGGCAGGTTTGTGTAGACGTGGTTGTAATCGTCGAGGGGGAGCTCGCGGCGGGATCTTCTCACCTGACGCTCGTTCCACTCGTGCGGGAGCAGCTGCTGGTGGTACCAGGAGACCATCACGTCCCGGCCGTCCCGCCAGACGACGACCACGTTCTTCATCCCCCAGGAGTGCAGGTAGTGACCGTGCATGATCGAGGGCCGCAGCACAGGCAGACGGTTTCTCGGGAACGGAGCGCCCAGAGCGCGCCCCAGCATCTGCCCGACCCAGGTGCCGCCTGATTTCGGAAACTCGTTGATGACGTACAGTGGCAGCGCGCCGGAGAGGAGGTGCACCATGCCGGCCCTGATGAGTTCGTTCTCCTTCTCGTAGATCCTGGAGAAAAGATCCACGGCCTCTACCTTCCCGTCTCGCTCCCATCGCTAAAGAAGGCGATCCACTCCTCGCATGCAACCCGCTGGGTCAGGCACGGGTACCATTATGTCACCTCGCCGTAGCCAGGCGTCGGCGGCGAGGGTAGCGCATCGCCCTACCTGGTAGGCAACCTCGAACGGAGGGACGTGTGGAGCTAGTGATCTTCGTCGGCTTGCAGGCCTCGGGGAAGAGTACGTTCTTCCGCGAGCGGTTCGCAACGACCCACGAGCTCGTCAGCAAAGACCTCTTTCCCAACAACAAGAATCGTAACAGGAGGCAGGCGCAGCTGATCGAGGCCGCTCTCGGAGCGGGATCTTCGGTGGTTGTGGACAACACCAACCCGACCGTCGAGGATCGGCGACCCCTGATCGAACTCGGCCGCGAGCTCGGGGCTAAGATCGTCGGCTACTACTTCGACTCGACGGTGCGACAGTGCGTCGGACGCAACCGGCGCCGCGCGGGTAAGGACCAGGTGCCTGACGTGGCCATATTCGCGACGGCCAAGAGGCTACTTCTCCCCTCTTACTCTGAGGGGTTCGACGAGCTCTTCCGCGTGCGCGTAACCGACGAGTCTACCTTCGAGGTGCAGGTAGAGCGCCCTTTGCCGCGGTAAGTTGGCCGGTGAGATAGGGCCGGAGTCCGAGTACAATTCATCTGAAGGGTCTCGTAGTTCTGAGGAGGATACGTCATGTGCGGCAGGTACACGCTAGCTACCCCGGTGGAGAGGCTCGCTGAGGAGTTCGGCTTCGAGAATTCGTCGGTGGAACTTCCACCAAACTACAACGTCGCCCCTACGCAGGGGGTTGCGGCGGTTCTGGAGGAGGGTGGCCAGAGGCGCCTCGAGGTGCTCAGGTGGGGCCTCATCCCCCCTTGGGCCGACGACCCGCAGATAGGGTCGCGCATGATCAACGCCCGCGCCGAGACCGCCCCAGAGAAGCCCTCGTTCCGCAGGGCCTTCCGCGATCAGCGGTGCCTGATCCCGGCCGACGGGTTCTACGAGTGGAAGCGCACCAACGGCAGCAAGCAACCCTATTACATCCACATGAAGGAGGGGCGCCCCTTCGCCTTCGCTGGGCTCTGGGAGAGCTGGAAGGACGAAGACGGCCCGGAGATCCGCTCGTGCACGATCCTCACCACCAGGCCTAACACCCTGGCAGGCGAGATTCACGACCGGATGCCTGTGATCCTCGCCGCCGACACATACGACGTCTGGCTCGACCCCGCCTCCGACAGGGACGAACTCACGGGACTGCTCGCGCCGTACCCGGAAGACGAGATGGAGGCATACCCCGTGAGCCGCTTCGTCAACAGCCCCTCGAACAACGACCCGCGTTGCATCGAGCCCGCGGCATAAGACCCTCCGCACGATAACCGGCTTGGGCGTGGAGATCCATCCCGAGGTGGCGCAGGCCCTCGGGA
>DASZKL010000020.1:0-9177 GCA_035947015.1 Rubrobacteraceae bacterium | reverse complement strand
CGTCGTCGCGAAGCCCGGGGTGAGCGAGGGCTACTTCGAGCGGCTCGTCGCGATGCTCGGAAAGAGGGGGGTGGAGATCTCCGAGGTCAGGCACGACGACGAGCCGGACGGGGCTGAGGAGCCGGATCTCGTCTTCGTCCTCGGCGGGGACGGCACGATGCTCAAGGCCTCCAGGATGTACCCTGGACGCGTGCTCCTCGGGGTCAATCTGGGCAAGGTTGGTTTCATGTCGGGGATGGTCCCTGAGGAGATAGAGGCAGGGGTCGAGAAGGTGTGGGACGGCGGGCTCGAGGTCCAGGAATACAGGATGCTAGAGGTCCGAGTCTCCGGGGAGGAGGCCAGACTGGCGGCGAACGACGCCGTGCTCATCAAGAGGCGGCCGCACCAGCTCATCTCGGTGGATGTCGAGGTTAGCGGGGAGGAGCTGTTCGCCTTCAGGTGCGACGGGTTCATAGCGGCGACGCCTCTTGGATCGACCGCCTACGCGCTCTCCGCAGGCGGTCCCATCATCTCGGGTGATGCAGGATGCTACGTGCTCGTCCCGATAGCGCCGCACGCGCTGGTCAGCCGTCCGCTGGTTTTGGGCGAGGATCAGGTCGCCGAGCTCAAGCTCGTCGACCGGGACGCGCTCCTCTCTTTAGACGGCGACGACCCGCGCGAGATCCCCGCCGGCGGGCGAGTAGAGATCAGGCTCTCCAAAGAAAGCGTTAAAATAGGCCGGACCGAAGACTGGAGCTGGTGGCGAGCTGTGCGGAGGACGTTTCTGTAGTGCTCACGGAGATCTCCGTCGAGAACGTGGCCTTGATAGAAGAGGCGACCCTGGAACTATCTCCGGGATTGAACGTCATAACCGGGGAGACCGGCGCAGGGAAGACCCTGCTCGCCACCGCCCTGCAGATGCTACTTGGCGGTCGCGCCCGCTCGGAGGCTGTCCGCGCCGGAGCCAGGAAGGCTACCGTGGAAGGAACGTTCGTCCTCCCCGAGGAGACGAGCTCTTCGATCCTCGGAGACTCACTGGGAGACCTGGCCGAGGAGGTCGAGCAGGATGACGCCATCGTCCTGCGGCGAACCCTCACCGAGGACGGCCGCTCCCGCTGCTACGTTGGCGGGGTCGCAGTACCGGTCAGGACGCTCGCTGCTTTGGGCGAGCGGCTGGTCTCTTACCACAGTCAGCGCGAGCACACCCGCCTTACGGAGCCAGCCGAGCAGCTCGCCATCCTGGACGACTTTCTGGATAAGGGTGCTCTAGAGGCCAAGGGCGAGCACGAGGCTCTTTGGCATGTTGTGGAGCGGGACCGTCGGGAGCTCGAGGAGATCAGGGCCTCAGGTGAGGCGCGCCTGCGGGAGGTAGATTACTTGCGCTACCAGATCTCCGAGCTCGAGTCAGCGGGCTACAGCGCGCAGGAGGTCGCGGACCTCACCCGCGAGCGCGACCGCTTGCGGAACATCACAGACCTCCTGCAAGCGGCGGCCGCAGCGACCGTGGCCCTCTCCTCGGAGGAGGGCGCGGGCGCGATCGACTCGGTCGCCGCCGCCACCGCCGAGCTGGAGAGGGCATCCCGCTACGACGAGGCGCTCTCGGGGGCGCTGGAACGGCTTGGCGGGATCTCCGCCGAGCTGGAGGACGTGCTATACGGGCTCAGGGCCTACGTTGACGGGTTGGAGGCCGACCCGAACCGGCTGGAGGCGGTCGATGACCGTCTCGCCACCTTGAGGGCGCTGGAGCGCAAGTACGGCGACGCCGAGGGCTACCTCGAGGATGCCAGGGGGAGACTGGAGCGCCTCGAGAACATTGACGAGGAGACAGCGAAGTTCGAAGGGAGGATAGCCGAGGGCGAGAGGAGGCTCGGGGAACTCGCTGCCATGATCACTGCGGGCAGGCAGAAAGCCGCGGAGAGGCTGGCTGAGAAGGTGGGGGAGAACCTGGCGGATCTCAACCTCGACAAGATGACCTTCAAAGCTGAGCTCGTGCCCTCACCTCCCGGTCCCTCCGGCACCGAGAGGGTGGAGTTTGTGATCCGCCCCAACCCGGGTGAGCCCGAGCTCGCTGTTCGCCGCTACGCCTCGGGCGGAGAGCTCAGCAGGATCATGCTCGCCATCCGGCTCGCGCAGGAGCGCATCGAGCCCGGCGCGACCTACATCTTCGACGAGGTGGACGCAGGAATTGGCGGCGAGACGGCAACGGCGGTCGGAGCCAAGCTGCGGGAGCTCGGCGAGCGCAACCAGGTTCTGACCATCACCCACCTGCCGCAGATAGCTTCCGAGGCAGGTACGCACGTGGTCGTGACGAAGGAGGAGGCGGAGGGGCGCACGATCACCCGCATCCATCGGGTAAAGGACGAGGAGCGCCTCTACGAGATGGCCAGGATGCTCTCTGGTCGGATCGACGAGGCTTCGTTGGCCCACGCCTCGGAGCTTCTGGTGAGTGGGCGATGAGCTCCGCCGACGGCCTCAGCTACAACGGCACCGGTGGGGAGGTTCGCCTCTCCGGGCGGGCGGTCCTCGGGATGAAGACCAAGGAGATCCTGCCGCAGCTCGACGCTGGGACCATCCCCGTCATAAACCACGAGAACCTCGACCGGATCACGGCCGAGACGCTGGTGGAGGCCGGCGTGGGCGCCGTGGTGAATGCGGCTGGCTCGGCTACCGGCGAGTACCCGAACATGGGGCCGTTCATCCTGGCGAGGGCCGGGGTTTACATCCTCGATGGGGTCGGGCACAAGGTCTTCGAGCGGCTCTCGACGGGGGACGAGATCGAGCTCCGGGGCGACGGCGTCTACCGCGGCGGGGAGCTCCTCGCCGTGGGCGAGCACCTCGACGAGGAGACCGCCGAGCGCAGGCTCCGCGAGAGCCGCAAGGTGGTCGGCAGGGCGTTGGAGAGTTTCGCCCAGAACACTGTCGAGTTCATGCGCCACGAGCAAGACCTCCTCTTCTCGAAGCTCCCCGTTCCCAACGAGCTGGCTGGAGAGATCCGGGGCCGCCACGTTCTCGTCGTGGTGCGCGGCTACGATTACCGACAGGACCTGGCCGCGCTCCGGACCTACCTGCGCGAGGTTCGGCCTTTCATCATCGGGGTGGACGGCGGGGCCGATGCCGTACTGGAGGCCGGGTGGACGCCGGACCTCGTCTTCGGTGATATGGACTCCGTCTCAGAGAAGGGATTGCGGGCGCCGGATCACGTCCTCGTGCACGCCTACCCGAACGGCGAAGCTCCGGGCCTTGGGCGGGTGAGGGCTGCCGGCATCAAGGACGCCAAGACGCTCCCCGCGCCAGGGCTCTCGGAGGATGTCGCGATCCTCATCGCAGAGCAGTGCGGCGCCGAGCTTATAGTGGCCGTTGGCACCCACGTTGGGCTGGTCGAGTTCCTGGATAAGGGCCGCAAGGGGGCCTCCTCTACGTTCTTGACGCGCCTGAAAGTTGGCCCGCGACTTGTGGACGCCAAGGGCGTGAGCAAACTCTACCCCTCCCGCCTCTCCGTGTGGCTGCTGGTGGCGCTCGTCGTCGCCGGGCTACTCGCCGTCTCTGCAATAGTCTACTCATCGACCTCTCTGGCCGACATCTTCCAGATTCTCGCCATAAAGCTGCGGCTCATCTTGGGCCTCTGAGAGGATGCCAGACCTCAGGTACCATCTGATCTCGCTGATCTCCGTCTTCCTCGCGCTGGCCATCGGGATCCTGCTCGGAGTGGCGATGGCCGACAGGGGGGTCGTCAGCGACCGGATGCAGGCCGAGATCACGAGCATAGACCGACAGCTCGACCGACAGCAGCGCGAGATCGGCGAGCAAAACGAAAGGATAGCCGAGCAGGAGATGATGCTCGAACGGATGTCAGAGGTGATGATCGCCGACAGCCTGAAGGGCGAGGACGTGGCTCTGGTCGCCGGTCCCTACGCAGACCCTGATATATACAGGGCCGTACAGGGCGACCTCTCAGAGGCCGGTGCCAACATGACCACGGTGGAGACCCTCGAGGTCCCTGATCCCACCGAGGTCACGACCAAGGAGCTCACCACGCAGGAGGCGACTACACAACTCGAGTCAGGCTACGCCAGCGCCGTCGCCCGCGAGGTCTTGGGATTTGCCGGCGAAGACGGCGAGTTCCCAGAGGTAGTAATCTTCGTTGGCGGCGGCGATATCCCCGACGACGCGCCCCCAGGCACCCTCAAGGCCTTGAAGGCTATCCAGCGGAGGATCTTCGAGATGTGGCTCGACGCCGGGGTTCGTGTGGTCGGCGCCGAGTCCTCCGACGCCGGCCGTAGCGAGGTGCCGCTCTTCCAGAACGTCGGCATACCATCCGTGGACAACGCCGACCAGCCCGCCGGACAAGCCGCACTCATCCGGCTCGCAGCGACACAGATCGAGGGTTATTATGGCACCAAAGACACAGCCTCAGAACCTTTCCCGCCCCCGAGCTGAATTTGTAGGTTTTTGGGCTTCAGCTAGATTACTGATGCCTGTAGCCTGAAAACCTCTAGCTATACTTACCCCGTGGCGCTCACTACGGCAGCGGTGATCCCGGCCCGCGACGAGGCAGATATCCTCGGCGAGACCCTCGACGCCCTCCTGACCGTCTCTGGCCTCTCGCGTCTGATTGTGGCCGACGATGGCAGCCGCGACGCGACGGCGAGGATCGCTCGCAGCCACGGGGCCGAGCTTCTCTCCGCCTCACCCCCGGGTAAGAACCGTGGCAAGGGCCACGCTCTGCGCCTCGGCCTCATGCACGCCCGCAAGCTCGAACCGGATGCCCTCCTGCTCAACGACGCGGACCTCGGATCCTCGGCTGCTCACCTCGGTGAGCTCCTCGACGCCGTGGACGAAGCGCACCCCGTCGCCATGGCGGCCTTCCCGCCCGCCGACGCCACGGGCGGCTTCGGCCTTGTGAAGAACATCTCCAGGCGCGCGATCCTCCGCCGTACTGGCTACGCTCCTCAAGAACCGCTCTCCGGCCAGCGGGCAATGTTGACCTGGACCCTCGACGTCCTCCCCGGCATCGCCCCAGGCTTCGGCGCCGAGGTCGGCATGACACTCGACCTCCTCTCGGCCGGGATAAAGCCACTCGAGATTCCCCTTCCCCTGACGCACCGCCCCACAGGCCGCACCCCCTCGGGCTTCGCCCACCGCGCGCGACAGGGACTCGATATAGCCCGCGCCCTCCGCGGGACGCGCATCCCGTGGTGACTACGCTACTCCTGCTCATCACCGGCGCCGCCCTCACCCTGGCGACCATGACCCTCGCTCGACCCTACCTCCCCAAACGCCACAACTTCGCCGGTCACACCACTCCCACTTCAGCGGGCCTCTCACTTTTACCCATAATACTCGCGACGCTGCTAGCCTCTCTGGCTGGCCCGTTGGAGTTGGGCGAGGGTGGCGTATGGTATCTGGTGTATTCGCTTCTGGGTGGGCTCGTAGGGTTCGTCGACGACGGGTGGGGGGTGGCGAGTGAGAGAGGGTTCGCAGGTCACCTTGGAGCGTTGTCGCAAGGGAGGGTATCGACGGGCCTTCTAAAGGTAGTGTTGCTCGGAGGTGGGGCGGTAGTTTTCGGGGTTCTCGTATTCGGCGTGGGATGGAGGGCGTTAGTGGCGGCATTCCTACTGGCTGGCTGCGCCAATTTGGCCAATTTGTTCGACGTGCGCCCGGGTCGGGCCCTGAAGTTCCTCGGCGTCCCGGTGGCGCTCATGCTCTTCGTGGCGCCCTATGGGGCGGCGCTGGCGGTCGCTGGGGTGGTCGGAGGAGCTATTGCACTATTTTATTTTGACCTCAAAGGTCGTATCATGCTGGGTGATGCAGGTGCCGCGATCTGGGGGGCTGTTCTGGGCTACCTCGTGGTGACGAGCGGACCGGGCGTTGTCTGGTGGGTCACCGGGGTGGCTATTCTAGGCCTCACCGCCGTGGCTGAAGTCTCGTCCATTTCCCGGGTTATACAGGAGGTAGGAGCATTACGGAGGCTAGATCTTTGGGGGCGTGGTGGCAATGAGTGAGACCAAGTACGTGTTCGTGACGGGCGGCGTTGTGTCGTCCATCGGCAAGGGGACCAGCGCGGCGGCTTTGGGGATGCTCCTCAAGTCGAGAGGCTACCGGGTCGTGCTGCAGAAGTTCGACCCCTACATCAACGTCGATCCCGGTACCATGAATCCCTACCAGCACGGCGAGGTCTTCGTGACAGAGGATGGCGCCGAGACGGACCTGGATCTCGGACATTACGAGCGTTTCCTCGACGAGAACCTGGGCAAGCTCTCTAATGTGACGACCGGGAGCGTCTACTGGGAGGTCATAAGCCGGGAGAGGAGAGGGGACTACCTCGGGGCGACCGTGCAGGTCATCCCGCACATAACAAACGAGATAAAGAACCGGATAGGCCGACTTGGCAAGGATAAGGATATCGTAATCACGGAGATCGGGGGTACGGTAGGCGACATAGAGAGTTTGCCGTTCCTGGAGGCCATCCGGCAGTTCAGAAACGATGTCGGCAGGGCCAACGTACTCTACGTCCACGTCTCTTACGTCCCCTACATCGAGGCCGCTGGAGAGCTCAAGACCAAGCCTACCCAGCACTCCGCGCAGCGGCTCAGGGAGATTGGCATAAGCCCTGACATACTCATCTGCCGGGCTGACAGGCCCATAGGCGAGGACATCAGGAAAAAGATCGCGCTCTTTGCAGACACCGAGCTTGCCTCGGTAATCCCCGCCGAGGATGCCCCGAACCTCTACGCGATACCTCTGAGTTTGCACGAGGAGGGTCTCGACGATCTGGCGCTCGAGAAGCTCGGGCTGGCGGCGCCGCCCGCGGATCTCGGCAGGTGGCGGGGACTCGTCTCCCGCATGCTCGAAACGACGGAGACGGTCAGGGTCGCCATCATCGGCAAGTACATAAAGCTGCAGGACGCCTACCTCTCGGTGGTCGAGGCTTTAGCCCACGCAGGTGGCGCCCATGGCCTCAGCGTAGAGCTCGACTGGGTCGATTCGGAGAAGCTGACGGACCGAGAATCTACGGCGCGACGGCTCGCTGATGCGGACGGGGTGCTGGTGCTGCCTGGGTTCGGGCACAGGGGCGCGGAGGGGAAGATAGAGGCGGCGCGCTACGCTAGGGAGACCGGCACGCCTTATCTGGGTCTCTGCCTCGGGATGCAGATTGAGGTCATCGAGTTTGCCCGCAACGTGGCGGGCCTGGAGATGGCCAACTCCACCGAGTTCGAGCAGGACACCCCGCACCCGATCATAGACATCATGCCGGATCAGATCGGGGTCGAGATGGGCGGCACGATGCGCCTCGGGCGCTGGCCGTGCAAGATCTCGCCCAACACCTTGGCGGCAGAGGTCTACGACGCCGACTTCGTCTACGAGAGGCACCGCCACCGCTACGAGGTGAACAACGGCTATCGGGAGGCTCTGCAGGACGCCGGGATGGTGTTCTCGGGCACCTCCCCCGACGGGAGGCTTGTCGAGATAGCCGAACTCAGGGATCACCCGTTCTTTATCGGAAGCCAGTTTCACCCGGAGTTCAAGAGCCGGCCGCTGCGTCCGCACCCGCTCTTCAAGGGGTTCGTCGGGGCGTGCGCGGCACTGCGCAGACCTGAGATCCCCGGCGCGGTCTCGGGAGCCGAGGAGCCGGCCGCCCGCTGAAAGCGCAGGGTCGAACAGGTCTTCTGGTCGCTGGCAGCGACCGTGTCCCACGGTCGGTCGCTCTCCTCTCAGGCGACCCTGCGGGCTTGATCGCAACCCGCACCGCCGGCGCGGTCAAGTTCGTGGCGACGATGGCCTGGCGGAGCCCTGAGGATGTGCCCCCGGGACCGTTGCTCCCCGATCTTCGGGGCGCTGCGCGGTGCTACATCGCGGAGACCGAGGAGACCCGGTTGGCCACGCGATCCTTTGCAGGGGATATTAGGGCCCTGCGGCCGTCGGAGCTCTCCTCGTCCCTCGAAGTCTTCCTGCGGCACCTGACGTCGGTAGCGGCGCTCGCGGAAGCGATGCTCGAGGTGGGTGTTGTCCGCACGGTTCCTGCTTGGGTAGCATCGGCGCGGGCCGTAGAGGAACTCGCCCGCGACCTCTGGGGGGCGGGGTTCCGGGTAAGCTTCGGGCCATCGTGGATCCCGGCGCCGAGTGCGGATGTCTGCGTCGGGGTCGGCGACGACGGCGTACTGCAGGAATTTCTCGGGTCGCATCCCTCGTGGAGCATAGCCTGAGAAACCTACCGTTTCCGCCCGTCTTGCGCCGCGCACGCGTGCTCTCTATCTCTGCAGAACTCGCGGAGATAGAGCTTCTCGAGGGCCCGCTCGCGGGCGAGACCGTCCCTGGTGTCTTCTACCGTCATCTTGGAGCCCCCCCTATGGCGGGGGAGGAGGTCGCCGCCAACACGGTGGGTTTGGAGATGAGCCTGGGCACGGGTGGCGTCGCGGTGATCCTGCCCCCGCCGGACCGGTCCTCCTACGCCCCCACCAACGAGGACCACTTCGTGAAGCTGCCCTACACCCCGCTGCAGTTCCCCGCCACCTTGCCCCCGCAGGCCGAGGATCTCACCGGTATGCCCATCGTCGTACTCTCGCTCCACTCGCACCTCGCCCCGGCTTGTTGCGCCGCCGCCCTCCTGAGGCCCGGGTGCAGGGTGGCCTTCTTGTGGCAGGAAGGTGGGGCGTTGCCAGTCGCTCTCTCGAGGATCGTGCGCGAGTTGAAGGAGAGAAGGCTTCTGCACGCGGTAGTATCCGAGGGGAGTTGCTTCGGCGGTGACCTTGAGGCCCCCAACATCTACTCCGGGCTTCTGGCGGCCGCCGGAGGAGAGCCACGCGCCCAGCTGGTGCTCGCGGGGGTGGGTCCTGGGCTCGTCGGCACCGCCACCGCCTTCGGGCACGGGGGCATGGCCGCGGCGATCGCCCTGAACGCGGCCGCCTCGCTCAACGCTGAGCCCGTCCTTGTGCCGCGCATCTCGGCGGCCGATCCGCGGGCACGCCACAGGGGCCTCTCGCACCACACGCGCGCGGCACTGCGGGCGACGCTCGCGGGTTGCCGGGTGGCGATCCCGGCCTCCTGCAAGGTCTCCACGGAAGGCTTGCCCGACCACCACGCCTACGAGTTCGTCGAGGCGAGCGCAGCTGGATCGCAGGAACGCTTCGGGGTAACCTTCGAGAGCATGGGACGGCATTATGAGGATGATCCGGTATTCTTCGACGCGGCCGCCGCAGC
>DASZKL010000019.1:0-21638 GCA_035947015.1 Rubrobacteraceae bacterium | reverse complement strand
GATGCGGCGGTTGGGGAACTTCTCTCTGGTCTGGAAGGCGTAGTCTACTGCCCTGTCAACCCCATAGCAGAAGCCAAACTCATCTGCCAGGCGTAGGGTGAGAGCGCCATCGGCTTCAAGGAGGTTACCGTTTTTACGGATGGACTCCACTACCTCGGAGCGGTAGTCCCTATCGAGGAGGTGCTGGACGTTTCCTCGCATCTTGAAGCCCTTGCGGAAGTATCTCTGTTCCGTCACGCTCACCTCTCGTGCCCGACGTTGGTCTTACCTCCGAGTTTAACCCATCCCGCCCCTGGTGTCGGGTAGACACAAAGGATTTCTTCGGGTGTAGAATATGTCCTCGTGGAACGAGGACGGACCACCATAATGCTCGCCGACGACGACCCGGACGCGCTGGACGGCGCGGCGGAGGCCCTCGCGGGAGCCGGCTTCAAGGTGGTACGGGCCGCGGACGGCCAGCGGGCTCTGCAGGAGGCCCTCAGCCGCAGGGTGGACCTGATCGTGATGGACGTCTCGATGCCTCAGGTGAACGGCGTGGAGGCGTGCCACTGTCTCAAGGCGATGCCGAAGACCTCGAAGATACCGGTGGTCCTCACCGCCGCCAAGAAAGACCCAGCCACGAAGACGCTCGCGGAGCGCACGCACGGCTCGGTTCGCATCCTGCGCAAGCCCTTTACCCCCGAGGAACTGGTCTCGGTGGCGAAGCAACTCGTGAAGCACAGGTCCCTCCTCCACTGATCCGCAGGCAGCTCGAGAAGAACCCAAGGTGCAGGGTGTGAACGGGCCCGAACGAAGGTTGAGCCTGGACGAGATGCCCACTCCGCCGCTCTTCAAGTTGGTAGGGGAGGATGGAGAGGACGTCTTCGAAGAGACCGCGGTGGGATACGAACCGTCGAAGGTCGGTGCCCTGTTCGCTGCGCGGGATCTTGCCGAAGAGTTCTCCGCCGAAGCGGCAGAGTTCGGGATGGAAGTGTTCTTAGGGCTCGAGCCAAAAGAGCTCGAAGACTGGGGGAAGGTTGAGGTATACGCCGAGTCGGGGGAGGATTACGTCCTCGTCGTCTCCGAGAGGGGTACCGGCCTCTTCCACGCCGACGACGTGGCGCGCCATGCCGCCGATAAGGCGCAGGAGATACCGCTACCTTTGTACCTCTTCTCCGACGAGAGGGGGGAGGCGCCCTTGATCTCGGTCGAGACCGGAGGCGAGGAGGTTCTGGTCGCCGCGCTCTTCAGCTCGCCGGAGAAGGCCAGCGCCTTCAGGGAGAACGCTTCCCACCTGGATCTACCCCATAGACTCGGCACCATAGAAGATCGGGACGGGCTCAGGCGTCACGCTCTCGTCGCGCGGCAGGCCGGCGCCGACTACGCCGTCATAGATCCCGAGTCCGGCCTCACGGAGGCGATCCCTGTAGAAGAGTTGATCGGGTGAGGCCGATCCTCGCCTTGGATGTAGATTCGACGGTCTGGGATACGGGCGCCAGGGTACGCGAAGCGGTGCTCGAGATCACCGGCGACACGCTGGACCTTGGCACCGTCTCGACGTGGACGCACATCCTCGACGCTTACGGAGAGGAGAAGGCGACGGAGATCTTCGACCGCGTCCTCGCGCCCGAGCAGGTACGCGAACGAAAACCCTACCCAGGTGCGGCGGAGGCCTTGCGCCACGTCCAGGAAGAGCTAGGCATAAGGATCCACTTCGTAACCCGCAACCACGATCCCGGGGCCATGAAGCCGCATCTCGAACCCTGGCTCAGAGAGCACTTCGGTCCCGGGGTGGGGCTCACGGTCACGACCGAAGACAAGCTCGGTCTCGTGCACCAACTCGGCGCCTTCGGCCTCGTAGACGACCGCCCCGAGACCCTCGCGCGCGCCGCCGACGCAGGGCTGTGGGCGGTGGCCAAGATCCAACCCTGGAACCGCGAGTTCGTCGCGCTCAGAGCGGAAGTTCACAGCTTCTGCGATTGGCGCGAGTTCCCGGCCCTCCTGCCGGTGCTGTAATCTATTGTGCGGAGCGTGAGACACATAATAGGAGGCGTGTTGGAAGGCGGTAGCGCGGAGAGAGAGGTGGGTCTGCGGGAAGGGGCGCCGGAGATCAAAGGCTTCTTGGGCCGGGGGAGCTTCGTCTCGGTCTCGGCCCGCACCGGTAACGACCTGGCGGGCTACGTCTGCGACCGCGACGGGAGCGGCCTGCTCCTCGACGTTCGGGACCCGAGCGGTGACCCGCATGGCTACGAGTTCCTTCCCTGGTCCAGCATAGAGCGGGTGAGCGTCGAGGGGTAGGCCATGGCCGGTTCAGAGGTGAGCAGGGAACACAGGGGCGTTTTCGCGAACCTCCCCGAACTCGAGACCGAGCGCCTGCTCCTGCGCAAGATGCGCCTCGAAGACGCGCAAGCCATGTTCGCCTACGCCTCCGACCCCGAGGTCACGCGCTACGTCCTGTGGGATACCCACCGCTCGGTGCAGGACACCGAGAGCTTCCTCAACTTCGCGACGGAGGGCTACGAGAGGGGAGACTTCGGCGGCTGGGCCGTCGTCCTCAAAGACGACGGCGTTTTCATCGGCACCTGTGGCATAGACGCGGGCTACTCGCCCGAGCACGCCCGCGCCGAGCTGGGCTACGTCCTCTCCCGCGAGCACTGGGGAAAGGGCCTCATGCCCGAGGCCGTGCGGGCGGTCATCCGCTTCGGCTTCGGGCGCATGGAGCTCAACCGTATCGAGGCGCGCTGCATCGCCGAGAACACAGCCTCGGCGAGGGTCATGGAGAAGGCAGGGATGACCTACGAGGGCACCTTGAGAGAGCGGGAGTACATCAAGGGCGCCTACAGGGACATGAAGCACTACGCGATCCTGCGGTGCGAGTATCGCCGGGCCTAGAACGCCTCCTCGAGCGCGGCGAAGAAGCGACCGACATCTTCTGCGGTATTGTAGAGGTGCGGCGAGAGGCGCACGCTCTCCCCGCGCACGCTGACGAAGACACCCTTCTCGGCGAGCCGGGCGGCGAGGTCTTCGGGCGCAGATGGGCCAAGCTTGAGCCCGACCATGTGGCGCGCCCTCTTCTTAGCCGGGATCGCCTCGATACCTCGTTCTTTCGCTTCTTCCTCGATGTGGTCAGTCAACCCTCCGATGGTCTCGGAGACGTTCTGGACGTCCCAGTCGAGGATCTGGCGCAGGGCCTCGTTCGCCATCGGCAGCAGGATGAAGTTGCTCCGCTCGCCGACGTCGTAGCGCCTGGCACCGGGCTGGAAGGTATCCTGGTAGCCCACGAGCCGCGAGAAGTCATCGCTGCCGCGGCGGTTGATCCAGTTGTGCTCTATCGGCACTCCTTCGCGCCACTCCTCGCCGACGTACAGAAACCCGACCCCGTAAGGTCCTAACAGCCACTTGTAGGCGGCGGCGACCAGGAAGTCCGGTCGTACCTCCGCGACGTCGAACGGATGCGCGCCGAGCGACTGTATGCCATCTATCACGAACGCCGCCCCGACCTCCTTGGCCCGCGCGCCGACGCGCGCGAGGTCCAAGATAGCCCCATCCGTCCAGTGGCAGTTCGGCACGGCGACGACGGCGGTGTTCTCGTCCAGGTTGCCGAGCACGGCTGAGGTCCAGTCGTGGTCGTCAGGGCGGTCGACGGTAAGCAGCCTCGCACCCGTCCTGGCCGCCAGCTCGCGCCACGCATAGACGTTGGAGGGGAATTGATCCTCCAGGATGAGAATGTTCTCCCCCGAATCCACCTTCACGTTCGACGCGGCGACGGCGATGCCGTAGCTGACAGCGGGGATCAGCGCGACGCCGTCTGCATCCCCGCCGACGAGCCGCGCGAAGAGAGCGCGGGTCTTCTCGGCGTCCTCGAAGAAGTCGTTGGGTGTGATCTCCCAGGGCCGCGACTTGCGCGATACTGCCCGCTCGCCGATCTCCCGCACCGAGCGGAGCTGGGGAGACATGTAGGCGCAGTTGAGGTAGGCGATCTCCCCCGACATCTCGAAATGTTCCCGCTGGTTCTCGAGGATCATGCTCGACCATCCCCTTTCCCGTCGCCGCGGTCGTCGGCTCTGCTCGCTCATAATACCCAGGACTTACACGCAACCCTATCTAAGTTAAGCACTTTTTGTGCAGCTCAGGAATTCGCAGAAGTTGCCCGCGGGTTATGTCCCGATCAAAGATGCACCGGGTTTCACTCGATGCCACAATGATTCGCACTGGCAAGCACGAGTGAGGAGGACTCTCATGTGGCCTTCGAGCCTCGCCCGGTTGGGCGGACTTGCCGCCGCAGCGGGAGGCTCGCTGCTCGTGATATGGGCACTCCTACTGATCCCGATCTACAGCCCGGCGGGGGTGCCTGGATCACTGTACCGACCCTACATCGTCCAGTGGAGCCTCTCGTGGCTGCTCTTGGTCGGGGGCTTGGTAGGATTGCACACTCGGCAGGTGAACTACTCAGGTCGGCTGGGTGCAGCTGGCTTCGCGATAGCCTCGTTAGGTGGGCTAGTCGTGGCGGCGCTTTCGTTCGTGTATGCGGAGTGGCCCATGCTCGGTCCTTACTCTTGGGGAGACGGATCTGGCTTCGGGATAGCGGTTCTGGTCTGGGAGGTGGGACTGCTGCTCTTGGGCATTGCGACATTGCGCGCGAGGGCGTTGCCGCTCCCTTGGAGGACGTTGCCGCTGGCTATCTTCTCGGTCTTTCCCCTCTCTATCATATTGACCCCGCTGATGCTCGGGGCAGGACTCGAATCGGAATTCTTGTACTCGGGCGTGCCGCGAGCGCTGACCGGGATCGGGTGGGTACTGCTGGGCTACGCGCTGTGGTCGGGTATCGGTGAGGATATCCGGCGTTCTGTTCCTGCGAGATAGCTACTCGATAGCCCGGCACGGGTATAAACTAGGCGAAGAGAATGGTAAGGATGAAGTGGGCGACGACCATATCGCGCAGAACCTCCTTCGAGGACGCACTCCTCGAGTGCGCCGAGGGCGTCCTCCATCGGCTCGGACCCGGCCCGGTATCCCTGACGCTGGCTTTCGTGACGCCTCACTTCGCAGCTTTTTACCCGCGGCTCTACGAGCTGATGGGTGGCTACTTGGAGCCCGAGACCTTCCTCGGGTGCTCGGGCGGGGGCGTGATAGGCGGAGGGGAGGAGATCGAGCGCGAGCCGGCCGTTACCCTCATCTCCGCCCGGCTACCGGATGTTCGCCTCACACCCTTTCGCGTGAGCGGCCCTTTGCCTGACCTCGACGGGCCGCCGGACGCGTGGGAGAGCCTGATCGGGGTTCGCGCGCACGATGAGCCCCAGTTCGTGCTGCTCGCCGACCCCTTCTCCGGCCACCCGCAGACCCTGCTCGCCGGCCTCGACTACGCCTTCCCGAGCTCGCCCAAGATCGGGGGTCTCGCCAGCGGCGCGACCTCGCCCGGCCTGAATGCCCTGTTTCTCGACGACGAGGTCTTCTCCGAAGGCACGGTTGGCGTCGCCCTGAGCGGCGACGTCGCCATAGATACCGTCGTCGCCCAGGGCTGCCATCCCGTAGGCGAGCTGATGCGGGTCACGGGTTGCAGGGGAAACCTCCTCTACGAGCTAGATGGCAGGCCAGCCTTCGATGTCCTGCGAGAGCTCTTCGCCACGCTCGACGGGCGCGACCGACAACTGGCGAGCACGGCGCTCTTCGTCGGGGTGTTGATGGACGAGTTCAGCAAAGAGCCACAGGTCGGGGACTTCCTGATCCGGAACCTCATCGGCGTAGACCCCAGCCGCGGCGTCATGGCAATCGGGGAGAGCCTGCAGGAGGGGATGCGCCTCCGCTTCCACGTCCGCGACGCCGAAACCTCAGCCGAGGATCTCCACACCATGCTGGGGAGCTACGAGAGGTCCCTCCTCGGCCCCGTTTCAGGAGCCCTCCTCTTCTCCTGTCTGGGGCGCGGAGAAGGCCTCTACGGGCGACCCAACTTCGACACCGGCGTCTTTCGCGAATACCTCGGCGACGTGCCTGTTGGCGGCTTTTTCTGCAACGGTGAGATCGGACCCGTCAGCGGTGCCACCTTCCTGCACGGATACACTTCCTCCTTCGGCCTCTTTCGCCCCCGAACGCCGCCGTAGCCGACACATACCACAGTTCCGCACCATCGATCTCGATACCCCAGATATGGTGGTCTTGTAACTTTTGTTCAATTTTATTAAGAAAACTCTTCCATTGGCGAACCCGATATGTTATATACGGGTTGGCGAAGGAATCATCTGGGGGGTCAATGACGATGATCCAAGAGGCGGTCGCCGGGAGAATAGAGGTCCATCGCGACAGTCCGGCTTACCGGAACGGTTGGGAGGACGGGCGCTTCGGGCCACCGGAGACCTTCGTGGCCAACGCCAACCTCTCCGTATGGACTGAGTATCTGGACCGGCTCGCATACTACCAGGGCCACCGCGACGGCCGGCGGGTCCGGGAGATGCTGGGGGTCGGCAGGAAGGCAGGCTGACCGGGTCGCTCGTGGTCGGCAGCTGACTTTCGGTCTTGGGCTGGCTCGCTAGCTCCCTGCGGGGCTTTCGACTTTGACGCTGCGCATCTCATGATCAGTGGCCTATAATCTCTCCGCGTCCACAGGCGTTCTGAGAGCCTTCCATACTCATCGGGCAGCCTTACTCCATCGGTGTTTAGGATCTGTGGGGCGGGGTAAACACCATGATAAGTCGAGCCGGACCTGATGATCCCCCCTCCTGGATGGTCCGGCTCTTCTCGTGCTCTTGCGCAACCCGAGCCGATTCTATGCGTACTATGGAGTGAGCGGACCGACGGTTACCCCCCTCCTTACCATCCGTCGGCCCGCTTCTCGTTGGCGCAGGCAATAACCGACCCGCCGCCTGAGCCCACGGCCAGATCGAAGGCCGGCGCCCGCGCGGGTGGGGAAGGAGGAGCCGCGGACGCCGGTACCGTGTTCACGGGCGATTGTTCCTCTCGGTGCGCATACCGGATGATCATGAACCAGAGTTACTTCTCCTCGACCCGTCCAGTGGTAGTGCTGAACGTGTACGTTGCGCCACCGTCCTGGTGCTTGGCGTCGGCTGACCATGCGGAAGCGGTAGCGGATAGGTTGCTGAACTCCACTTTGTCGGTCTTTCTGAACCCGTAATCGGCTGTGAGCCGGGCTATGTCGCACCCGTTGAAACTTCCGGCGTTGTCCGCGGAGCACGCCGTGGCGGCGGCCGCGGCGTTACGCAGGTCGCTCTGGGCGGCGGCTTCCCTGGCCTGGTCTCTCTGGCCGATGAAAACCGGGATGGCGATGGCGGCGAGGATACCGATGATGATCACCACGACCAGAAGCTCGATCAGGGTGAAGCCCAGCTCCTCCTTCCTCGCTCTCTGCCTCCTGTTAAGCATGCTCGCGAACCAGTGAAGCACTTCCTTACCCCTCCGATGATCTCTCCGCTGCCAGGGCTACCACTTTCGCTTTCAGACTCTCTTATCGACGTGTGCGCGAGGAGCTTTAGCCGAAAGAGGAGATGCCTGGTCGGGCCGCAGGCTTTGAGGGGCAACGAGGTCGCTTCGACGGCCACGCGAGGAGCGCCTTGCGCCGGTAGAACTACGCCAGAGTAGGCTGGTCCTGCTTTTCGCGTGCGGTTGGTGGGGTGGTGCTCGGCTATCCCCCGTACTCCATGGGGGTGTCCAGATCGGTGAGGATGTCCGCGGGACGCTTGAGGTCGGCGGCGACGACTTCGCCTAGGTAGACGGTGTGGTCCCCGGCCTCCATCTTGCCTGTTACCCGACACTCCAGGTGAGCGAAGGTTTCCTCGAAGAGCGGGGCACCGGTCTCTCCCGTGGTGTAAGGAGAACCACCTACCTGACCGTCTTCGGGTTGCAGGGGCTGGGTGAACTTGGTGGCGAGAGCCTCCTGCTCAGTGTCGAGGAAGTTCAGGGAGAAGACACCGGACTCCTCGAGCAGGTCGTGGGTGTGCTGGTCCTTGCGCACCGCGACGATGACCTGCTGGGGGTCGAAGGAGACCTGCGAGACCCAGCAGGTGGTAAAGCCGTTCGCCTCGCCGCCTCTGCCCGCGACGCCCGTGATGTAGAAGCCGTAGGGGATAGTCTTGAGGACCTCGCTGCGAATCTGGTCTTCCACGGGGTACGCTCCTTCATCGCTAGGTTTCAGGTATTAGGTTACAGGATTTTCCTGAAGCTCGAAGCCTGAAACCTGATGCCCTCAACCGAGGTGCTACAACCGCCCCGAGCGGATGATGCCGATGAGAAGCAGGAGGCCCAGGATCGCAGCGAAGACGAACCCGACGAGGCCGAAGACACTCAAACCCAGGAATTGGGACCCGCCCTCGACGAAGATTCCGAGCACCGACGAGCCCAGGATGAGAGCCGCTATCAGGAGGCCGAAGACGAGGCGGTTGGCGAGGATGTCCACCTTGGAGATCAGCTCGTCGAGCCCAGCGTGCCGGAAGCGCACCTCGATCTCACCGTCCTTCAGCTCGTTGAGCAGCGTGTGGATCTGTCGCGGGTAGTCGGCGTAGGTGTCGGGCTGGGCGAGCCTGCGGGCCGTGCGCGCGGCGATGTAGGCCGGGTCTCTGTAGCGTGAGATCAACACTTCGGCCGCGTCCGCCGCCGGGACTATCTCCGTCTGCCCGTCCCCTCTGATGCCCTCGGCCTCTACCAGGAAACGCATCATCTGCGCGGCCTCGACGTGCAGAGGGGCGCCTCCCCTGCGGAAGGCCTCCAGGCCGCGATCTCGAACCTCCTCCAGCGAATGTTCGCGCCACAGCGGTCCCCCCAAGGCGCCCAAAGCCTCGCGCAGCTCGCGCCGGAGGATCGAGTCGTCGCGCGGGACGAAGCCCCCGGCCAGCGGCAGCGCCCGCACTACCCCATCCACGTCTCCGCGGCGTACGGCCGCCAGTACCTCGCTGACACCTCGCAACCTCTCGGGATCAAGGTAGAAGGCCTCCGTAGGGTCGGCGAGCCAGATCTCCGATCCGTCCGCGGTGAAGCGCTCGGGCGTGAGATCAGCGAGGAAGACCCCCTCTTCCACGGCCACGCGCACGAGCGCCTCCGAGACCTCCAGGTACTGATCCGCCTCCAGCGGCGCCGATCCAACGGACGCCGCGAACGTGATGCAGCGGCCCGAGGAGTAGCCTCGGTAAACGTCCGGCGCTCGCAGGCGGAAACTATCCATCTCTTTGAGGCGTCGAGCGGTCTGGGCTGCGAAAAACATGTCTCTCCGCTGTACTGCGTGCGCCGCGAACTCCGCCACGACCGCGGTCGGGTCGAGCGGCAGCCGGTCTGAGAGCCGCCGGCGCGCGATGTCCGCCACCGGACGCATTGCCAGCAGATCGCGGCGCACCCCGCTACGAACCACCACCGCGAGCGCCGGCCGCTCACCGGGCAGCATCGCCCGATGAGCCTGGGTAAAGGTGCCGACTCGCGAGGGTACCTCCTCGAACTCCAGAAACAGGCGCTCGAGCGTGTTGCCCAGCTCCCGCTCGACGAGCGCCCGCGTCTCCGCAAAAGGAAGGGGCTTAACAGCTACCGTCGTCCGCTCCAGCTCGACCGCGACATCGGAGGGCAGAAGATCTCGCCGCGCCGAAAGGAAGCGTCCCAACTCGGCAAACGTAGGTCCGAGCTCCTCGAAAGACAGGCGGAGCCTCATGCCCACCCTTCCCGGCTCCACCCTCCGGCGGCGAGGGACAAAGCGGTTCCCGAAGACGAAGCCGAAACCGTAGCTCGCCCCGACCCGGGCGATCCTGGCCGCCCTCCGGGCCGGGCTCTCCGGCAACCCCCGCGTCGCCTTCTCCATGAAAGAAGCATATCAGCCATTAGAGCCAGTCAGCACGCTTCGGCCTCGCTTGTCAGCATGTCCCCTTCGGGGACTTTCAGCACGTCGCCCTGCGGGCGACTTGTCAGCTTGTCAACGGCAGCTTGCTGATAAGCTAGAATCCTGGCCGGTGCCCGAACACTGGCTGGCTGCGTTTCAGTGCCCGACTGGACTCGCCTGCGCCGGTCTATCGGTTACGTGTTCGTGCCGTGCTCATCGAACTGCGTGCAAAGCGGTGTTCTCGGATGTTCGTCTCTCCCGGGAATCAGAATACGATCTTCGTAACGCTTCTCGTAACGCTTGGGCGACGCTGGCGGTGTAGGATGAGGGCAGAGGATGCAGCGAGATACCTACGAGGGCTCACAGCTAAGGGTGGATCGGCAGTGAACTTGGGAAGGCACCGCTCTGAGGGAGCGTTCCACCAAGAATCAAGATGTTTCGCAGATGTGGTCTGGCGTGCGCGTAGGGTGAGAGCGCCTGCTTGATGAAGGGCTGCGCTCAAGAATGACCCTTCTCACGGAGCACCTGAGGCGCATGGCAGCAGCCTACGGGGTGCTGCTCATCTCTGTGCTTCTCACCATCCTAGCCTTCCTCTATGTCCGCCAGAACGTAGAGACCCAAACCCGCGCTCGCTTCGAGGAGATAACCCAGGCAACTCAGGAGGCAATAGAGCGCCGTACCAAAGCCTACCTCGACGCCATGTTCGGTGCCAGAGGGCTCTTCTACGCAAGCGAATCGGTAACTCGCCAAGAGTGGGACAACTACGTCGAAGGCATTGAGCCAAGCACGCGTTTTGAGGGACTGCAAGCCCTAAGCTACGCGGAGTGGGTTATGCCTAATGAGAGGGAAGCCTTTGAGCGAAGGGCGACCAGGGAGGGCCTCCCAGAGCTCAACCCAGACCTGAAACCCGGTGGAGAGAGGAGTGCCTACTTTCCCATAACCTACACCGGTCCCCTAGATGAGGCTAACGCGAAGCTGCTCAGCTATGACTTCTATGCTGAAGAGGAGCATCGGGAGGCCATGGACCGAGCACGAGATAGTGGGCAGCCCAGGGCAACGCAGATGGTCTATGTCTTGAGTGAGGCACCAGCAAGCCACCCAGCAGATCTCACCTTGCAACCTGGCTTTGTGGTCTACCTTCCCATCTACAAGACGGGTGCTTCATTGGGAACTATCGCCGAGCGTCGGCGTGCACTCCAGGGGTTCATCGTTGGTTCGTTCAAGAGTGACCAGTCATTTGACGAGATCTTCAAGGGATCCTTTCATCCCTTGATAGATTTCGAGGTATACGCCGGTGGGAATGTGGGGTCGAGTCCGGTCCTCTACGACAGCGACGGCATACTGCGCGGCCGAGAGGTGAACGAAAACACCGCGGTGAGCCCACAGCTCTACGACGGTAACAATGACAGCACCCGAGAGGAGGGTGAAGATGCCCTCTTAACCGAGGAGAGTAGGATCGAGGTAGCAGGGCGCGAGCGGAGCCTATACTTCGCCACGCTGCCGCAGTTTGAGAAAGGAGCGGAGAGCAAGCTGCCTGAGTTCGTGCTCGCTAGCGGTCTTGGAGTGAGCACGCTGCTCTTTGGGATCACCTTGCTACTCGTACGCAGCCGCACCCTCGCCGAGCGCACTAGCGAGGATCTCGAGGAAGCCAATGAGGAGCTGGAGACCTTCTACCACTCGGTCGAGCAGGAACTCAGGATGGCGCGGCGCATCCAGCACGCCCTGCTCCCCAAGGATCTACCCGAGCTCGAAGGCTGGAAGATAGCCTACCACTACCAACCCGCGCGAGAGGTCGGCGGCGACTTCTACGACTTCCTCCGCCTGGAGGATGGTCGGGTTGGCCTGGTTATAGGCGATGTCTCCGGCAAGGGGATCGCGGCGGCTCTGGTTATGGCGAACACCCAGAGCGTGCTGCGCGCCGTAGCCCAAAGAGATGGCATCACTCCGGGGCGGGTATTGGAGGAGGCCAACGAGGTCCTGCATGCGTACATGCCACCCAACACATTCGTCACCTGCTTCTACGGCGTCCTCGAGCCTGAGAGCGGGCGCCTCCTCTACGCCAACGCCGGTCATGACCTACCATGCGAGCGCCATGAAGGGAGAGTCGACGAGCTGTGGGCGAGGGGGATGCCTCTCGGCCTAATGTCGGGGATGCCCTACGAGGAGGAAGAAACCGTCCTCGCCGCGGGGGATGACCTCCTTTTCTACAGCGACGGGCTGATAGAGGCGCACGATTCTAAAGGTGAGATGTTCGGCGTCCCGCGGCTGCAGCGTCTGGTAAGGGTTCACCGCTCGGGTGGCACTTCGCTTATGAGCTTCCTCCTCTCCGAGCTTGCCCGCTTCACTGGCAAGAACTGGGCGCAGGAGGACGACATCACGCTGGTCACCCTGGAGAGGTCACAGGTTGGCGTCGGTGATCGCGAGATCCCGCCGCGATCGGATGCGGCGGGAAGTAACCGCGACAGGCGAATGCTGGCCGACCTCACCCTTCCCAGCGAGCGCGGCAACGAGCGTAGGGCGTCGGAGGAAGTCGCCAGGGCTGTGAGCGGGCTGGGGTTGCCAGAGAGAACCCTGGAGAGGCTCAAGACCGCCGTGGCCGAGGCGACCATGAACGCCATGGAGCACGGCAACCGCTACGACCCTGAGGTCCCCGTAGATATCCAGGTGCTCTCGTCGGACACGGCCCTGTTCGTGCGCATCACCGACCAGGGTGGAACTCCGGTCCCCGACCCCGACAAGGAGGTACCTGACATAGAGGCCAAGTTGGAGGGGATGCAGACGCCGCGGGGCTGGGGTCTGTTCCTGATCCAGAACATGGTCGACGAGGTGCGTGTCTCCGGTAATCCGAACCACCATACCGTCGAATTGGTTGTAACCCTGAGGGGAGAAGTCGGCGGCTAGGCACCTGAAGCAAACCGAGCACCCTGGTTGTCGAGGGTGAAGATCGCCAACCCGATCGGAATCCCGCCTGTGTAACCAGGGGGCTCGCACGCCCTTCTATTATTAGCAAACCTAACGCCCCTGTGAGCCTCTCGGCCACGCTCGGTCAGGAGCAGGACGTCGAGGTGGCGCTGGGCGATCCTGGACCCTCTCACCTCGCGCAGAAGGTGAAGTCTTAGGGGATTCGGCGAGACAAATTCACCGGAGGTGGCTCTCGTTTGGGTATACTTCAGCCTCCGTATCTTGTTAACGTGTTAAGCGCTCCGGTGGAGAGCGCAAGGTAGTGAGGGGTACGTGGGATGCTTCGGATGAGCACATCCGGTGGTAGGGCCTTTCGGGCGGAGGAAGGGCGGTAGTGGCGGCGGTCATACAGCCGTGTGACGCGGGCGTCGTCGGCTCGACGAAGGCCTCAGCCCCGTGTCCTCTCCCTTCCAGGCGGTGGGTAATAGTAGCCACGGGAATCGGCTCCGGGATGGCCTTCCTCGACAGCACCGTCATCAACGTTGCGCTGCCGGCCGTGCAGGCCAACCTCGGCGCTACTCTACAAGACGTGCAGTGGGTCTATGGCGCTTACGCCCTAGTGCTCACCGCACTCTTGCTCGTCGGGGGCTCTTTGGGCGACCACTACGGTCGCCGGCGCGTTTTCTCCCTGGGCGTTGTGCTCTTCGCCGCCGCGTCGCTGATGTGCGCCCTCGCCGGGAGCCCGGAACAACTCATCGCGGCCAGGGCGGTGCAGGGCCTGGGCGGTGCGATGATGGTGCCTGGCTCCCTGGCGATCCTCGGTGCCTCTTTCGAGGCGGCACTCAGGGCTAAAGCCATCGGGACCTGGGCCGCCCTGAGCGGCACGGCGATGGCGGTCGGACCGCTTCTCGGGGGCTGGCTGGTTGAGGTGGTCTCCTGGCGGGCTGCGTTCCTCATAAACGTTCCCCTGGCCGTCATCACCCTCCTGATAGTCTTCCGGCACGTCCCCGAGAGCCGGGACCCGGAGGCCGCCCGACTCGACCTCGCGGGCGCCCTGCTGGCCACCGCGGGACTCGGGACGTTGGTCTACGGCCTGATCCAATCCTCTACAGTCGGCCTCTGGGACGCTACGGTGCTCGCGTCATTGGCGGTAAGCCTTCTCGCCCTGGCCGCCTTCGTCTTGGTCGAGAGCAAGAGCAAAAAGGCGATGGTGCCCCTCTCGCTCTTCCGCTCGATGGACTTCGACGGCGTGAGCGTCTTCACGCTGCTCTTCTACATGGCCCTTACAGGATCCCTTTACTTCGTACCCTTCCTCCTGATACAGGTGCACGAGTACTCGGCGCTCGCGGTAGGTGGCATCTTCTTACCCTTCGTCACCATCGCGTTCGTCCTTGGCTACCTCTCAGGGTGGGTAGTCCGCCGCTTCGGGGCGAGGCTGCCGCTCATAGTCGCCTCGCTCGCGCTGGCCGCAGGCTTCCTAATGTTTACCTTGCCTGGAGCGGATCACCAAGGCTCCTACTGGACCTCGTTCTTCCCGGCGATGGTAGTGCAGGGCTTCGGGATGGCGCTGGTCATAGCGCCGCTCACGACCGTCGCGCTCAACTCCGTCGAAGGGCCGCATTCGGGGTTAGCCTCGGGGGTGAACAACGCCGTCTGCCGGGCCGGCGGGCTGCTCGCCGTGGCCGTTCTTGGCGCCCTGATCTCCGCCGGATTCTCTGCCCACCTGGATGGACGCCTGGAGGCGATGAAGCTCTCGCCCGAGGTCAGGGAGGCAGTAGCCGCCGAGAAGGCCGATCTCGGCGCGGCGGAGGCCCCTGAGGGCGTAGATGCCACTACGGCAGCCCGCATTGAGGACGCTATGGAGGAGTCCTTCGTCGCAGGTTTCAGGCTCGTCATGGTCGTGGCCGTGGGGTTGGCGATCGCGAGCGCGCTGGTCGCCCTGGTGATCTCACCGCAACGCCCTGCACCTGCGAGGCCTTCGTCAGCTCTTCACGACCTTATGCACCGAGGTGCCTAGGGGCACCCGGCTATCGGCATCGAGTCGGATCCCCTTCTCGCTGCGCTCTCGCAACACCGCATACGGCATGTGCCCTGGTACAAGCGGGGTCAGCATCGCCGGAGGCTTGCGGGCAGGGGTACAGGATTGGCAACGTTCATCCCGAATTGTCGCCAGGTAACGTGCTCGAAACGCTCGGGAGCCGGCAGTGCTGTAGAGTGGTGTCGTGGCAGGAGGGGAAAGGGAACAGAGACAGCGGGTAGGTGCGATGAGCCGTCACACCGCCGCCTGGCTGGCGTGGGCTGTGTGTGCCATGAGCCTGTTGATCTTGGCTTCGTCGCTGTTGCTGATCGTCCTCGGATCTTCGATGCCGCTGCCAAGGGGATGGACGCCGTGGCAGGATCAGGCCGTCTCCGTGGTGGGGATCCTCGGTCTACCCATCCTTGGCGGCCTCATCGCCTCACGCCTCCCCGAGAACCCCTATGGATGGCTGTGGCTCGGCTTCGGTCTGGGCCTCGCCCTCCAGCAGCTGGCGGAACCCTACGCCGCCTACGCGCTCGTGGAGCCGGGATCTCTCGTAGCGCCCCGGACGATCTCTCAAATCCTGGAGCGGGGAGGGCCGCTGGCGCTCGTTCTCGCCCCCTTCCTCTTTCTGCTGTTTCCCACGGGGCGGCTCCCGTCGAGGCGCTGGCGTCCCGTGGCCTGGGCCGCAGCCATGGCGGGTGTGGTGCTCCTGGTGCTCACCATCTTCTACCCTTCGCCTGATCAGGCTGGAGGGATGATCGCCGCCGCGGCCGTGGCCGCTGTGGGTGTGATCTTTGGTGTCATCATCATCTCGGCGCTCTCGCTCGTGGTTCGCTATCGTCGGGCGAGCGGGGTCGAGCGCCAACAGCTGAAGTGGTTCGCATTGGCTGCCGTCCTGGTTGCCTGCTTTCTTGTAGCGCAACTGGTAGGCCTGGACAGGCTCCTTGGTAGCACGTTGTGGAACCTGTTCAACGCGGCAATCAATACGACCGTCTACGTGGCAGTCGGCGTCGCCATATTGAGGTACCGCCTCTACGACATAGACATCCTCATAAACCGCACCCTCGTCTACGGCTCGCTCACGGTGATGCTGGCCGTGGTCTACGTAGGGGGCGTGGCCACGACCCAGACAGTATTCCGTGCGCTTACCGGCCAGGAACAGCAGCCGCAGCTTGCTATCGTCGCCTCAACCCTGGTTATCGCCGCTCTCTTCAATCCACTGAGGCGGCGCATCCAGGGCTTCATAGACCGTCGGTTCTACAGGAGGAAGTACGATGCAGCAAAGACCCTTCAAGCCTTCTCGGCCAAGCTGAGAGACGAGACGGATCTGGAGGCGCTCAACGCCGAGCTGGTAGGGGTGGTGAGGGAAACCGTACAACCGGCCCACCTCTCTTTGTGGCTGCGCCCCGACACGGCCGCCAGGGGCAGGCGAGCGGACTAGCCGCCACCTTGTTCACCTAACGTCGAGTCTCCTCCTCGGGCTATCCGACCCGTTCGCCCTCCAGCGGATAGCCTGCCCTCTCCCACTCCTCTAGTCCATGGGCGTAGCGGCGCACCCTCCGGTAACCATTGGCCTTCAGAAACCGCCAGGCCATCCTGCTCGCAGGGCAAGCGGGGCCCGAGTCGTAGATGACTATCTCGTCGTCTGGGTCAAGGACTTCAAGCCCTTCCTCGGGGCTGCTGACGCGCATGGAGCCAGGGATGTGCCTGGCGAGATACTCCCACTCTCCCAGGGCCATGACGAGCTTGAAGTCGTCTCCCCGGTCGAGTTTCTCCTTCAACTCTTCGCGGTCGATGAGATCCGATTCGTGCTCCTCGACGCCCATCACCAAGCTCCTATCCTCTCTAGCGGGGGCTTACCGCTATTGTGCTCGCCATTGGGTTGGCGAGTTCAGCCTTCACCATCGCCATGATGCCACCCGGCGAGATCTGGCGCATCTACCCAAGGCATGTTCGCGCACCTCATGAAAGGAGATGTATCCTCCGAAGTGCTACTACGGGATCCGGTTCCTGACTCTCCCCTTTAACGAAGTCTCGGAGGTTCGCGCCAGACCCCGGTAGATGCCATCATTGGTGATGCTAAGCTACCCGTAGCCGAAACCGGGCCGGAACGGAGGACAGAGCTATGCCGTTCGCTGATTCACAGGGGATGCGAATTTACTACGATGACAGAGGCAGCGGCGATACCGCCCTCTTGTGTTTACCAGGTTGGTGCGTCCACCACACGATCTTCTCGCCCCTGGCCGAACGCTTGGATGTGGACAATCGCGTGCTGGCTATGGACTGGCGCGGACACGGCGACTCTCAAGCATCCGACGGGGACTTTGGCTACCCCGAGATGGTCGCCGATGCCGTTGCCGTCATTGAAGCAAGCGGTGCGGAGTCCGTGATCACAATCGCTCATGCCCACGGGGGATGGGTGGCCGTCGAATTGTGTCGGCAGTTGGCCGGGCGCGTGCCGAGGATGATCTTCATCAGTTGGAACCCATTCATCACCGGTAGGAACCCGCTTGCCCCGCCGTCTCTGCGGGAGGTACCGGCGTTGCAGAGCCCCGCTCTTTGGCAAGCGTTGCAGGACGAGGCTCGTCGTCACCTGGCGGTCAACCTACTGGTTACGGCGTGGGTAGGCGATGCACCCGCCTCGGTGGCCAAGCAGATTTGGGATGAGACCGGGACTCACGGTTATGAGATGTGGTCACGGGCGGGACGCGAGATCACCGCCATGTTCACACGCGAGGGCGATCCGCTTCAGGCATTGAGCACCTTCAGACCTCCGGTGCCCGTGCTCCACGTGTACGCGCAACCCCCGGCGCCCGAGTACCTCTCGGCACAGGAGTCTGTCGCTTGGGACCATCCGTGGTTCGCCGTACGCCGTATTGAAGCGGTGAGCCAGTTCCCGATGCTCGAGGTGCCCGACGAGACTGCTGAGGTGATCAGAGAGTATATTCAATAGGCAGTTCCCTAGGCGTCGTTCTGCCTGTCAACGCAGGCTGTGAGTCAGCCTTTATTCGCCGAGTTGCCCAGGATAGGGATATTCCCGCAAGATCTGGCTTCTTCTAGGCGTAGCCGCAGTGCTCGCGGATGGTGCGCTGGTAATCCTCGTCCAGCACGATGTGCGGGTTGGGGTAGGTCGGCGCGCTCTGCACGCTCTCCTGGCCCACCCCTAGCGTGATCGATCCCGAGTCTTCTTCGCGCACGGCTTCCACGGGGATCAGATGGTGCTTCCTCTCGAGGCCGAGCAATCCGCTCGTCGTAAGGATGTCAACGAAGCGCAGCTGCCTGCTGTCCTCATCGACGTAGAGGTTCGCCACCGTACCCAGGATCCTGTTCCCGGAGTCCAGTACAGTCTTTTCGCGGATCTCGTGGTGCGGTGGAGCGGGATGCTCGTGCAACTCCAGCCTGATCAGTGCCATATAGTTCCTCCCTACCCGGATCTGCAACCTCTAGCTCCTCCATTATCACTGTTGCATAACATCTCGAGCTACGCTTCCGTGCCCTGCTGACCGATGTAACCTACGGGTTGGAGGTGGCGCCGAACTATCGATCATGCGCTCGTAAGCTGCCTATGCGGCGCCTGAAAGCTGGATTATCCGAGCCTCGCCTCAGTGGTTTCAAGAAGCTCGTGAGCACGGTGTCGGATGGCGATGCTCTAACGCGAAGGGTGTTAATAACACTTAACAGGGATCTAGCTCATTTGGGGGATGCGCCGCCCTCCTTTAAACGTGTAGGCTGAGCATGGTGCGTGGCAAGAGAGTAGTCACGTGAGGGCGCCGGACCTCTACCCTCCTCCCCAGCCAGTTGACGGGTAGTAGCTCCCTGACCCACTACCTGCTGCCGGGCAGGAAGATCCCACAGCTCTTGCTGCGGGGGAGAGGACGGTCGAGCGATGTTCACCAAGCTAACCGATACCAGGCAGGCGGCCATCTTCTCGGTCCTTGTGCTGTGCATGGCTACTGGGGTAGCCTTGTTGATCAGGATCCTCGAGCTCTCTCCGACCCTGGGCATGTGGGTCTTGTGGTCGATAACGCCTACCCTGGCGGCATTGATCATGCTGCTCGTCGTGATCCGGGAGGGCTACTCCAAGGAGGGCTGGAAGGTGCTGGGGCTCCACCGACTGGGCCTGAGCGTCTGGTGGATCGCCTTCGGGCTGACCTTGCTGATAACCGTGGCCGCCTCGGCCATCGTGTGGGTCACTCCGCTCGCCTCGTTCGTCGTGCCAGAGGGCGGGATCGTCGACCCTGTTATCAGCTTTCTCATACAGGTCGTCTTGTTCACACTCACGTTCGCCCTTGCAGAAGAGATCGGAATACGAGGTTATCTGCTCCCCAATCTAATGTCAGTGGGCAGAACGCGTGCGTTGCTGGTGTCTGGTCTCGTCTTTGCTACCTGGCACATGCCCCTCATCCTACTCACCCCGGTCTTCCCCGTGGGGAACAAGGTTATCTCCCTGCCCCTGTTCTACGCAACAGTCGTAGCCGCCAGCTTCGTATACGGATACCTCAGGATCTACACGGGAAGCGTATGGCCTGCCTCCATGGCGCACGCCGTGCACAACGCCGCGTGGGGTGCCCTTGGAGCTTTCACCGCAACCTCCTACCCGGTGATCGTGAACAAGTACCTGGTTGGGGACTACGGCGTGCTGATCCTGGTTGGCGCCGTGATCGGGGCCATTTGGCTCAACCGCAGACTCATGGGAAGGAGCACCCCGGGCGAGCCACGGCCTGGCGTCGCGAGCAGCGAAGCTCCGGCTACCTAGACCGCATGGAGTCATGGTACGAGTGGCTGACGAGGCCCACCCTAGAGAATTGTGAAGCTGGGCTTGAGCCTGCAACCTGAAAGACTCTCTATAGTCATGCGCTAGCGCAAGGGCCCATCGGGAGTATGGGAGGATGGAGCAGACCTCCACCAGTGTTCGGTTCCGGGATTTAGCGCTAAATCATTCTTGCGCTCCGCTACTTGGGGGAGTACTCGAAGGTTCGCATATTCTGGCAAGGCGTCTGTCTAGAGGGTGTTTACAGCCCATCCCACGAGCACGAGGAGGACCACCAGCGAGAGGGCAGACTGGGTCGCCGTCAGGATCTTGGCTCTTCGAGAGAGCACGGGCGTATCTGTGGGGCTGTAAGCCGTGCTCGTGTTGAAAGCCAGGTAGAGGTAGTCCAGGAAGCTCGGTGCCCAGCCGACAGCCCTCTTGCCGCCCTGCTGGTCTATCTGAGGGAACAAGAAGTCCTCGCTGGCGTGGGCCTCCATCGTTCGCTCGGCCGGCCCGCCGCCGATCTCCCAGTACCACACCGCAAAGGTCACCACGTTGCTGACCCAGATCAGCACCGCA
Source organism: Rubrobacteraceae bacterium (assembly GCA_035947015.1). Lineage (GTDB taxonomy): Bacteria > Actinomycetota > Rubrobacteria > Rubrobacterales > Rubrobacteraceae > JALYGY01. Next base: position 1,604 of record DASZKL010000019.1, on the reverse strand, counting down.
TCGACCAACACAGACAAGGCGGACTCACCCCTCCCGGACAAGGTGGCGACCAGAAAGAACACGCGGAGGACGAGCGAGGCCGTCAGTATGCCGAGGAGCACGAAGGCGATCCTGCGGGCTAGGCGATAGCGTCCCCACGTCTGGGCGATCAGCAGCGGCAAGACTAACACCGTTATGAGCCCTAGCATCCAGACACGCGGTCCGAAGGTCACGTAATCCGAGAGGGCGAGGTAGGAGGCTCCGATCGACATTACGGCAATAGCGGCGGGCCATCGCGGCACGCCCCTCCGCGCGCTGGATAGTCCTTGCCTGCCCACTCGTCACTTCCTTTCGATTAGGAGCACGCTCGTTCCCTGATGCGTTCCCGCCGAATAATGTGTGCAAGAATCAAGAATATCAACCCGATAGTGAGAGCCATGCGGAGCGTTCCCCGTACAGGCCAACGCGCCAACCTTCGGAGAGGCATGAGGTGCTCGAAAGTAGCGCCATGCCCGCGGCTTTCTCTACAATGGGTGCTAATACGCTCCTGTGGGGAGCGTAGTGAAAGGCTCGCCATGGATCCGGACAACCGCGACTCGTTCCCTGCCGCCACAACGAACGGCATCCCAGTTTCGCGAGGTGGGCGCCTGGATCGGGCGTTGGCGCGAACCAGCGGCGCGCCGCTAAGGGAGGGCAACAGGCTAGCGCTGCTGAAGAACGGACCCAACACCTACGGCGACTGGCTCTCCGCCATCTCTCGGGCCCAACGCTGGATTCACCTCGACAATTACATCTTCCAAGACGACAACACTGGCCAGCGCTTTGCCGAGGCGCTCTGTGCGAAGGCAGCCGAGGGTGTGAGCGTCCGCGTACTCTACGACTGGTTCGGCTCGGCGGACGTGTCCCGCTCCTTCTGGCGAGGGCTACGAGAGTCTGGTGCGCACGTCCGTGCGGTCAACCCACCGACGCTCGGTGAACCGCTCGGGGTGATCCGACGCGACCACCGCAAGTTACTGGCAGTGGACGGGGAGTACGCCTCAACGGGAGGGGTGTGCATCTCCGACGGCTGGCTGGTCACCTCCCCCGAAACCGGCCTTCCTTATCGAGATACCGCCGTGAGCGTGCGTGGGCCCGCGGTCGCCGACGTGGAGCGTGCATTTGCCACGGTGTGGGACGAGACGGGGAAGCCCTTGCCCGACGAGGAACGGCCCCGCGAGGACGACATCCCGTCGGCTGGGGAAGAATCCGTGCGCGTGATCGTTCAGGAACCGCGCCGGCTGCGTACCCTGCGGATCCTCGAGCTCCTGTGCGCTGGGGTAGAGCATAGGCTCTGGGTCACAGATGCCTACTTCCTCTCCGTGCCGATACTCACCCAGGCGCTGATGTCGGCTGCGAGGGACGGTGTGGATGTGCGCGTCCTCGTGCCAGCCACGAACGACCTGCCCTGGATCGGGGCGCTCTCGCGCACCGGCTATCGGCAGTTCTTGAAGGCAGGAGCGCGCATCTTCGAGTACGGTGGCCCGATGATCCACGCCAAGACCGTGGTCGCCGACGGGTGGTGGTCGAAGGTGGGCTCGACTAACCTGAACGTCAGCAGCCTTATGGCCAACTGGGAGATCGACCTC
>DASZKL010000018.1:0-3785 GCA_035947015.1 Rubrobacteraceae bacterium | reverse complement strand
CCGCGACTGAAGGTCGTCGAAGTCTATCCGAGCGCTTCGCCTGGCCTCGGAGGAGACGGTGATGATCCGGCTCGGGGCGCTCCTTTCGAGCACCTCGAGGAGAAGGTTCGTAAGCAGGAAAGGGGCAAGGTGGTTCACCGCTAGGGTCAACTCGATGCCGTCTGGCGTCTCGGTTCGCCTGGATTGGATCAGGCCCGCGTTGTTGACGAGCATGTCGAGCCGGTCGTGCCGCTCACTGAACCCTTCCGCCAACTTGCGGACCTCCGTCTGCACCGCGAGGTCTGCGAGCATGAGCGAGACCTTCGGACCGCCGGAGACGCGCCGGATCTCCGCGAGAGCCTTCTCCGCCCGCTCTCTGTCGCGGCCGGTCACGACAACCTCAGCGCCCATAGCAGCGAGCGCCGTCGCCGCCGCCTTGCCGATGCCGGAGGTGCCGCCCGTGATCAGGGCCACCTTGCCCTCCATCCCGCCGTACTCTGAGACCACACTGCTCCTTACTCGACGTTACGACATGCGTATACCACCCTTTGAGGACGCGCGTGGTGAGAAGGCCAACACCGACCATGTCGGATCCGCGGTGTGGCACGCGGCGGTGGACTTTGGAATACTGGCGGCGGAGGCTACCATCAGGAGAGGAGCGGCGAATGGACGGGTCGGGTGGCCAGGAGCGTACCCCCGTCGAGCCGATGGTGTAGCCTCGTGCCACCGGAGCTGCGGATAACCGACCTTCCAGCGCTGATACATGCCCTCCCCTCTGACGCTCGAGCCCTCGCCGAGCGTATCTTCGACGTCAGCGCGACCACGGGCCGCCTCGACCCGCCGGAAGCGATGCACGCTTGGATCGAGAGGTCCTTCGGCTCGGTTGACGCCGTGCGCGAACAACGCATCGTAAGGGTCACGAACCGAGTTACCCTAGAGGGGACGCTCTTCAACGGCCTGCGCGCCTCCCGCCCCCTGGACACCGGCGCGAGCGTCGACCTCGAGCGCGAGATCGAGGCCACAACCGGGGACCCGTTCTGCAACCCGCAAGAAGGAACCCCGGCTGACGTCTTCGGGAGGGTGCGGGGAGAGCACGCGGTAACGGCCTCGAACGTCGCCAAGTACGACGGCTTCCACGGGCTAATAGTCTTCGACGACCACAACCCCCTCCACCTCACCCCCGAGAAAGTCGCAGACTACGTCTCCGTTGGCCTCGCGTGGGGCCGCAGAGCGCTCGAAGCTGACCCTGAAGCCCGCTACCCGTTCCTCATGTGGAACTGCCTCTGGAGAGCGGGAGGATCCATAATCCACGGGCACGCCCAGGTTACCGCCACCCGCGGCACGCACTACCCGAAGGTGGAGCGCATCCGCCGCGCAGCGGCGGCTTACAGATCCGAACACGGCTCCGACTACTTCGAAGACCTCTACCGCGTCCACGACTCTCTGGCCCTCGCCATCCCGGCCGCAGAGGGCGTCATGGCCTTCGCCAGCCTCTCGCCCATAAAGGAAAAGGAACTCGTCGTGATCGGCGCTAGCCCCGAAGACGATTCTCTCCAGCGGACGGTAGGGGCGCTGCTCGAGGGCTACGTCCGGACGCTCGGCGTCCAGACCTTCAACGTCGCTTTCTACATGCCCCCGCTCGTCAGCGTGGACGAGGACTGGTCCGAGTTTCCTACCGTCGTTTACATGGTGGACCGCGGTAGCCCGTCGAACCGCACCTCGGACATAGGGGCGATGGAGCTCTACGCCGCCTCCGTCGTCACAACGGATCCCTTCGCGGTCGCCAGGGCGTTGCGCGACGGGTAACGAGCCGGCGCGAGACCCTCGAACTAGTGCAAACAGTATAGGAAAAACTCACCCATTTGGGGGATGCGGCGCCCGCACGCTTTCCGCTATCCTTCGGGCAGAGGCTAGGCAAATGAAACGAAAGGAGTGATGCCTTGAAGCCCTGGGTCAAGGTGTTCCTGGTCACCGTCATCATCGCGGCCCCAGCCATGGTGCTCGGTCCTGTTCTCTGGCCCCCCGCCGAGGGCGGTCCCGAGCCGACCGGCGGGCAACTACCGTTCTTCATCTTCCTCGCGTTCATGGAGTCCGTCCTGTTCGGGCTGGGCATCTCGTTCCTGCTCTTCGGGCTGCCCACGGTGCGAAGGGTCTCGGCAGACTCGAAGGCGCGGGCTTGGGCCATGTACCTCTCGATAGGCTGGCTCATGGTCTCCTGGTGGCCCCACGACAATCTGCACATAAGCAACGGCAATGATCTGCGGGGGCTGCTGTTCATCGAGTACGGCTTCCATTTCACCCTGATGATCGCAGCCCTCGTCCTTGCCTACTGCTTCCTCTCCCTGATACGCCAGAGGAGCGATGTGATGGAGCCGCCAGCGGCGCGCGTGAGGTGAGCTAGTCTGGCAGCTCGGCGCTGTCCCCCACCTCCACGCCGCGCTCCTCGAAGAAGCCCTGGTTGACCTCCAGGGCGTACTGCGCGGGCTCGGCGGAGACGTAGGAGGGCGGGTCGTCGTCCAGGGGCCTCATGTCCTGGATGTCCACGATCCGCCCCTCCGAGTCCATAAAGGCGATCGAGAGCGGTATGAGGGTGTTCTTCATCCAGAAGGAGAGCCTCTGCTCCCCCTCGAAGACGAAGAGCATGCCCCGGTCTTCGGCCAATGCGGTGCGGTACATCAGGCCGCGTGCTAGCTCGGCTTCGTCATCGGCTATCTCGACTCGCACCCTCACCTGCTCGCCGCTCGAAGCGTGGATGGTCACGATGCGAAGTCCCGAAGGTCGCGCAGGCTCCGACGCGGTCGTCTCCGAGACCGCCGCTGTTCTGGACTTGTCGGCAGACCCGGCCGCACCTGCGTCCGAGCGCTCAGGGGTCTCACCGCACGCGACGATCAGGCAGGTTGCCAGCACGATGAGGCCGAGAACCCTCACCGCAGGACGAACTCTATCCGCTTGTTCTGGCGGCCCTTGCTCTTGTGGTCTGTGATCTCCATCCGCCCCACCTCGCTGGTGTTGGCGACGTGGGTGCCGCCGTCGGCCTGGGTGTCCAGGCCCTCGATCTCCACGATGCGGATCACCCTCACCCGCTCTGGCACGAGGTTGACCTGGGTGCGGATGAGATCTGGATTCTCGAGAGCCTCCTCGCGAGGCAGCTCGTAGACCCTCACAGGCCGAGCTGATGCGAGCGCCTCGTTCGTCAACCGCTCTATCTCGCCGACCACGTCGAGGGTCCACTCGCCGGGAAAAGAGAAGTCCATCCTGGCGCGATCTGCGCGCATCTGACCACCCGTTACCTTCGCCCCGAAGCTCTCCCAGATCACACCGGAGAGCACGTGCAGGGCGGTGTGGTGGCGCATGTGAGCATAACGCCGCTCCCAGTCGAGTTCTCCCTTGAGGTCCCTTATGGTGTCGGGTATCGGGTTGTCGAGGACGTGGACGATCTCGCCGCTGGCTTCGCCCTTTCCGCGCCGCGCGTCCACCACGCTTGCGCGCACCGGTCCGACGCCCAGAACGCCCTTGTCCGGAGGCTGGCCCCCGCCGCCCGGGTAGAAGGCGGTCCTGTCCAGGACCACCTCCCGACCGGCGAGCCTCACCACCTTCGCATCGAACTCCTTGAGGTAAGAGTCTTCGAGAAAGAGCTCCTCGGTCATAGCGCCAGGGTTCCGCGCTCGCGGTTCTTGAAGGTGACGACCTCGCGGTAGCCGACGTCGCGGACGAGCCTGATGCTCTCCTCGTAGCCGGCTGCTACCTGCTCGGGGGCGTGGGCGTCCGAGGAGAGGATGACAGGGACACCCCGCCGGTAAAACATC
>DASZKL010000017.1:0-2546 GCA_035947015.1 Rubrobacteraceae bacterium | reverse complement strand
CCATCTCCAGGGCCTCGGCCACCGAATCGGCGCGCCTGAAGCCCATGCGCTTCGTGGTCCCGGGATCTCCGCCGACGAGGATCACCTCCCCCACATGATCCAGGGCGTGGGCGGCCCAGTACAGAACCGTGAAGGGGTGCGCGCCGTGGTAGGCGTAGGAGTTGCGGTAGAGGGTGCGGTACCAGGGATCGCGGGCGTAACGCTCCTCGTAGCGCCGGTGGATCTCGTGGATGTCGTTCGTCTCGGGGAAGACCTCGTTCCAGAGGTCTATGTAAGAAGGATGGTGAATCTTGTTGAAGTTGGCCGGCATGGGATGGGTTCCGATGATCACGCCCCCTTCGCGCACCAGCGGTTTTCCCTTGTAGAGGTTGAAGAGGTAGCCGAGGAGCATGTTGAAGACGAGGATCGGGTTCATGATCGAGTTCACGTTGTACGGCCCGAGGTAGGGGATGCCGAGTATTAGCACGTCCGACTGACCCTCGACAGGGACAACCATCTGCTTGTAGCTGTCGCGCAGGGTCTCGGCGTGGACGGGCTCGGTGGCGCCGGCCTGGACGCTGGTCATCCTGTGCGGAGCGTTTATTGAGTGGGATACGCGTCGGGTCGCGGCGGTTGGTATCGTCTGCATGGCCCTGTGGGTGGCGAGGAAGTTGGCCCTCGTTACGGTTGACCACTGGTGCTCCGGTTTCGCCATGAAGTCGAAGACCGAAGGGTAGGTCTGGTTGTTCAAGGTGGTCTCTACGTGGAAGACCTTGACGTGCTCGTCGAAGATGGTGCCCATGCGGTTTATGGACTGGTGCATAGCGGAGTTCGGCGGATCCATCAGGGAGCGGGTGTTCTCAAGCGTCTCGGGGTTGTGGTGGTGCCGGATGGAGGAGTAGGGCGCGAGGCCCGTGTGCACGGACTTGTGCCCGCCGTCCATCGGGATGAAGTTCACGTTCACGTAGACGAGCAGGTCGCTCTCGGCGACGCGCCTGCAGACGCTCACCTCCTCGCCCCGCTCCGTCTCGCCGATTACTACGTTGTTCTCTTCGTCCTCGGCGTCGTAGTTGTAGAGCCTGTCGGGGTAGTAGCGGGACATGATCCTGCTCCCCAGGCAATGCTTGAGCTCGGCCTCCGTCATCCGGCGGTGGAGGCCAAGGGCCGCGATGAGGTGTATGTCCTCGACACCTTTGGCGGCGGCCTTCTCCAGTACCTTCTCGATGATCTGCTGTCGCACGTCCGGCCTGCGCATCGGCGGCAGGGGTATCGACAGGTCGTCGAAGGCGATGGTGAGCTTCATGCCGGGGTGGAGTAGCTCGTGCAAAGGCTCCATGGCGTGAGGCTCGAGCAGCGCCCTCTCGATGGCGACGTTGGGATCTGCGAGCGGCTCGAAGGGTCCGGGGGCGTAGATCACACGGGTCCCCTCCGGCAGCTTCTCGTAGTGGAAGCCGTCCCCGGCGTAGAACCACATGGGAGGGCTGTTCTTCTCGAGGATAGTCGCGAAACCCGGACGGCTCATCTTTCTCCTATTCTAACGATACAGAGAGCGCTCCTATTGTCCGCTTTCGGGGGTGCGAGAACAAGTTGTAGACCCGGCCAGCGGGAGCTCTAATCTGTGGCGTGCTCGTACTCCGGGCAATCAACCCTCAATTCGGAGCCGCCAAGCGGCACATCCAGCAACCGGCAATGATGGGGTGAACCCGTTCCCTGGTGAGCGTTACGCTGGAAGAACCGGCAGGTCAGGCACATCCGGGCTACGCTTATGGCGCCAGACTCCTGCAGAGATCCCATCAGGCGCATGAGGAATCGCATCACGACTTCTTTCTCCTCGGATGAGTACGGGTCCAAATGCTCCTTGACGGTGTCAGCCCAGGTCGAGAGATCGGTCGCCACGAGCTCACCCTCCGTACTCAACCGCAGGGTCATCACACGTCGGTCCTCCGGCCAGTGCTCCCGGCTGACGAGTCCCTTCGCCTCGAGAGAAGCGACGGCTTCGCTCACCGTGGCCTGGGTGAGGCGGAACTCCCTGGCGAGCTGGCTGATCCGGCGGAGCTCGACGTTGTGATGAAGAAGGTAGACGAGGAACTGTGCACCTATCGGGCTCAGACCATATTCCTGCGCCCTTTCGCGCAGCAAAATCCGGAAGACCTGGCCGAGCCGCTCGAGGGCGACGACGATCTTGCTGTCTACGTCCCCGTTCTGTGAGGGCAGTTCGAATACAGAGCCCAATGGAGCTAGAAGTCTCCTTCTCTCACGTACGGGTAGCACCACAGGGCAACCTGGAGTACCACGGACTTGAACCACGCTTGGTGCATCTTCTCTACCTCCTCGGCAGAGTGGCCCTTGCTCGCCAGGAACTGCTTTATGGTAGCTGTAATGGGGTAGATGAAAGCGACCATGTAGCGCAGCGGGATATGTTCCGGCGCCCGTGCTCCGTCGGTCTGGTTCTTCTTGGCGCGCGTGTGCCGAAGCGCGATCTCCTGCTGGTAGTCGAGCCACTCCTGGTCGTAAGGACGCCGGCAGGTATCGAGAATCCAAAGCTTGAACCGCTCGCGTACCCGCGC
>DASZKL010000016.1:0-3673 GCA_035947015.1 Rubrobacteraceae bacterium | reverse complement strand
GCGTAGGAGAACATCTTCTCAAGGGCCAGGCGCGCCTCCTCCAAGCGTCCCGCCCTCGTGAGGCACTCCACCAGCCAGAAAGAGCAGACGCTGAAGCTCCTTACTCTCGCCGAGGAGTCGTCATCCTCCCTCTCGTAGCCGTCCACTAGCGAGTCGTAGGCGAGTTCCCTCTGAATGCGGTCGAGGGTGGCGAGCCAGCGGGGATCGGTCGGACCTACGAACTTGACCACGGGCATGAGCAGGAGGGAGGCGTCGATGGCATCTGAGCCGTAGTGCTGGACGAAGCTCCCTTTCTGGGGGTTCCACCCCTTCTCCATGATCTCCTCGTAGATCGTGTCCTGCTGCTCGATCCAGCGACGCTCCTCGGCGGGGAGTCCGCGCTGATAGGCGAGTAGTACGGCCCGGTGAAACGCTACCCAGCTGAACACCTTGGACGACACGAAGTCCTTGCGATCGGCCGCAATCCCCCACATTCCCGCGTCCGGCTGCCGCCAGTTCTCGCTCAGCCAGTTCAGGACAGTCCGCAGGCTCTGCCAGACATCGTAGTTAAGGGGCGCGCTGTATCTGTTATGCAGGTAGGCCGCATCCAGAACGGCACCGTAGAGGTCGAGCTGGAGCTGGTCGTATGCCCTGTTACCGAGCCGCACGGGATGGGAGCCCCGGTATCCCGAGAGGTGGGGGAGCTCCTCCTCTGGGAGCTCCTCCCTGCCGTCTATGCCGTAGAGTGGCTGGAGGAGGCCGTCGGAGTCTTGGCAGCGATCCTGGAGCCAACCCATGAACTTGTGCGCCTCCTCCTCGAATCCGACCCGGGTGAGGACGAACATGGTGAAGGCCGCGTCTCGCATTCGAGTGTAGCGATAGTCCCAGTTGCGCTCTCCGCCTATCCTCTCGGGCAAGCCCATCGTCGGGGCGGCGACCAGCGCTCCGGTAGGGTCGTAGACCATGAGCTTGAGGACTAGGGCCGAGCGGTTAACCATGTCTCGCCACCGACCACGGTAGGTGCTCTTAGAGATCCAGCGCCGCCAGTACTCAAGCGTCCGGTGTAGGAGATCACGGTACTCTGCCTCACTGAGCGCTTCCCTCGGCCCCTCGTTCTCCTCGAGCTGGTAAAGAACGAATGTAGCGCTCTCGCCCGCCTCCAGGGTGAAGCGCGCGGAGGCGCTCCTGGCCGGACCCTTGGAGAGCGGCACCTCGCCGGTGAGGTTCAGGGTCAAATCCGCCCCCTTGAAGAGCACCCCGCCCTTTACGAGCTCGATCTCATGCTCCTTGCGGGCGTAGTCGAAGGCCGGGCGACAATCGACCTCGATCGTCACCTTCCCCCTTACGGCCCGCACGTCGCGGACCAGATCGTGGCGCGTCTCGTACCCTTCGTCGATTGGCATGAAGTCCAGCACTTCGGCGACGCCTTCAGGCGAGAGGAACCGGGTTAGCAGCACGTTGGTATCAGGCAAATATAGTTGATGGCTGCGGGCGTACTCTACGGGCCGAAGGCTGAAGTGACCGCCCCGCTCATCGTCGAGAATGGAGGCGAAGACGCTCGGTGCGTCGAACCTGGGGAGGCACAGCCAGTCTATGGTTCCATCCGTGCCGACCAGCGCTGCGGTGTGCAGGTCGCCTATGATCCCGTGGTCCTCTATCGCGAGATACCCCACGCGCCTCCCCTCTGACGCCGAATAACGTTGCCAAGCGTACATTTTGCCCACGCGGGTCGCGAAGGGCAAAGGCTGGCGTGAGGGTTCTCGGTGGGGTCAGGCTGCGCTGTGCTTCAATTACCGGCCGCGCCTGCCAGAGCAACGCCCCGAGAACCACCAGAACCCCGACCAGCGCCGAGTAGGCTTCGACCCTGTCGAGCAGCGGACCCTCAACGTTCGAACCCTCAAACCCCCCGACGAAGTAACTAAGGCCCAGCAGAGCGACGCTGAAGCCCCCGACGCGCGTCGTCGCCGGTACCCCACGGCCGGAAAGGGCGATGTAGAGACCGGCGAGCAACACGACCAGGGACAGCAATACCTGCACCCAATCCAAGAGGTTCATTACCGGCGTACCTCCTTCTCCGCAGAGATTCCCTCGCGCCACCCATACTACACCGCAAGCGTAGCCGTGCTCACCAAGCAGAGCGACTAGTTGGCCCTGCCCACACGAGGGCGCGAATGCCCGAGTCCGGGAGAGTGCCTATACTGTTCGCATGAGGCCAATATGCTTCGTATCGGACTACGGCTTCACGGGTGTGCTCGTAGGGACCTGCAAAGGGGTGATGATGGGCATCGCGCCACGGGTCACCATAATAGACGTCACCCACAGCGTCCCCGAGTTCGACGTGCTCCGGGGTGCGGAGACCCTGCGGCACGCCACTCGTTACATGCCCGATGATGCAGTCTACCTGGCGGTCGTAGACCCGGGGGACAAGACCAAGAGGCGGGCGCTCGCCGCCGAGGTGGGCAGCGGGGCCTGCCTTGTCGGTCCGGATAACGGGCTCCTCCTGCCCGCGGCCGATGCCCTCGGCGGTGTGGTGCGGGCGGTGCACCTCACCAACCCCCGGTACCACATGCAACCCGTCTCCAACACCTTCCATGGTCGGGATGTCTTCTCGCCCGTGGCGGCGCACGTTGCCGCGGGGGCTGGCATGGACGATCTGGGAGAAGAGATCGACCCAGCGTCGCTTGTCTCCCTGGATTTCCCCGGGTTCCGGCGGGATCGTGACGGGGGGCTCACGGCGGAGATAATCGACATCGACCGTTTCGGCAACGCTCGGCTCTCGGTCATGCAGGAGGATCTGGACTACCGGTACGGCACGCACCTGGAGATCGGGGTTCGGGACGAGAGCATGGACGCGAGGTACGTCGAAACGTTCGGGGCATCCGAAACCGGGGACCTCGTCATGGTTCCCGACTCTCACTGGCGCCTGAGCCTCGCCGTGAACAGGGGGAACGCTGCCAGGGCGCTACTGCTCTCCGTAGGAGACGAGGTTCGCATAGCACCATCGGAGGAGCCCGCCTCCTAACAGAGAGAAACCTGCTCCTACTCACCGGGATACGCCCTGCTGGAGTATCTACGGGTGGCCTTCGATCAGTGCCGGAGCTGGCTCATTATCTCGGAGTCGATCCTCTCCTCGGAGCGCAAGTACTCGTGGGTCTTTGGGTGGAATGTGACGGCGGGCTCCCGACTCTTGAACGGGTACTTGCGGAAGACCTCCACTCGCCCGTCCTCGACCTCGATAATGTTGTAGCAGGGCCGCGTGTTGCCCCTGACGCGGAGGGTCGAGGCCGTCCCGGAGTTCACGATGAGCATGTCCTCCAGCCTCCACGAGTAGGGCACGTGCTTGTGTCCGGAGAGCACAAGGTCGACCTCCGCCTCCAAGAGCCTCTCAAGGACGTCCCCGGCGTCATAGACGATGTTGCGCTCGCGCCCTGTGCCTGGCAAGGGGATCAGGTGGTGGTGGACGACGAAGATCTTGAGCTTGTCCGAAGCTTCGGAGAACGTGTTGGTTATAAACCCGTAGTGCTCTCGCCCCACCTGCCCGTCGTTGAGGTCAGGCTCGGAGGAATCCACGCCGACCAGTATCAAGTCGTCGAGATCTATCACCGAATGCCGCTCTCCGAAGAGCCGCTCGAAGTGTATGTAGCCGACGTTCCGGGCGTCGTGGTTGCCGGGGACGACCATGACGTGCTCGCAC
>DASZKL010000015.1:0-2418 GCA_035947015.1 Rubrobacteraceae bacterium | reverse complement strand
GGGGGTTTGGAGGCCAGGGTATCGGTGCTCGGGCTCCCGAGCTGGGGGATGGCTAGGAAAATGGTGAGCGCGAACAGCAGATAAGCAAGCCTCGTCCAGTCGCAGTCAGCCAACCCGTCCTCCCTCTTCTCCCCGGGGATTCTTTCTACGACTGGACTGTACTCTCACAGATGAGATATCGGTCGTCAAGGCGAAACCTCAAGTTTGAGGAGAAAGTAGCGCCGTCGACCGCGGTCTTTCTCAGACGCTCCTGGCGTTCAGGCTCAGGTAGTTCGGGTAGGCTAGAACGGGCGAAGAGGGGGCGGCGGCCCCGATCATAGCGGCGTTGTCCGTGCAGAGCTCCGGCGGCGGGATGACCAGCCCGATCCCGAGCTTCGCGCACTCCTCCTGCATGGTGCGGCGCAGGAGGGCGTTGGCGGCGACCCCGCCGGCGACCACCAGTGTAGGCGCCTCGTGGAGCTCAGCGGCGCGCACCAGCTTCCGGACGAGCGCCTCGACGACCGCGCTCTCGTAGCTCGCGGCCAGATGGGGCAACTCCTCACGAACCTGCTCTACGCCCAGCGCCCTGAGCCTGTAGAGCAGGCTCGTCTTGAGGCCGGAGAAACTGAAGTCCAGGTTGTTCTTTTCTCTCAAGGCGACGGGGAAATCGTATCGTTCCCTGTCTCCGCCGCGCGCGGCGCTCTGCAGCGCCGGTCCACCGGGGAAGCCCAGGCCCAGCATTCGGGCACCCTTGTCGAGGGCCTCGCCCGCGGCGTCGTCGAGGGTCTCTCCGAGGAGGTGCATCCCTCCGTAGGTGTCCACGCTGTAGAGGGCGGTGTGTCCACCGGAGGCGATAAGGGCCACAAACGGTGGCTCCAGGTCGGGTTCGGCGAGGTAGGCGGCCGCGACGTGGCCCTCGAGGTGGTTCACGGGGGCCAGCGGGAGGTGGCGCGCGTAGGCGATGCTCTTTGCCGCCGAGAGGCCGACGAGGAGCGCGCCGATGAGCCCCGGCCTGACGGTCACGGCGACGATCTCTATCTCCGCGAGACCGGTGCCAGCGTCGACTAGGGACTTCTCGATCACGCCGTCGATGCGTTCGAGATGGGCCCTCGAGGCGACCTCAGGGACGACGCCACCGTAGCGGTCGTGCTCGGTCTGGGTATGGACGACGTTCGAGAGCGCGCGGCGGCCGTCGGGCTCGACGACCGCGGCGCACGTGTCATCGCAGGAGGTCTCGATGGCCAGGATCACGGGGTATTTATAGCACTCTGGCTACTCAGCACGCGGGGGACCTCGGCACTACGGTGAATAGCGTAGGATGTACGCGACGCAGGGACAGGGAGCGGGTGAAGTGTTCAGTCACAAACTCAACGAGCACGCGGAGCTGAGGCTACTGGAAGAAAGGCATGCCGAGGAGCTCTCCGAGCTGACCGATCGTAACCGTGATCATCTCAGGGCCTGGCTCCCCTGGGTAGATAGCAGCCGCACGGTGGAAGACCGCAGGAACTTCATCAGGAGCTCTCTCAAGCAGTTCGCGGAGAACAACGGCTTCCAAGCGGGCCTGTGGTACGACGCGCGGTTGGCAGGGGTGGTGGGGTACCACGGCATCGACTGGGAGAATCGCAGCACCACGTTGGGTTACTGGCTCGGCGAGGAGTACCAGGGTAGAGGACTCATGACAGCCGCGTGTCGGGCTCTCGTGGATCACGCTCTCATAGAGCTAGGCTTGAACCGGGCAGGCATCGCGTGCGCCGTCGATAACCAGAGGAGCTGCGCCATACCTGAAAGGCTTGGATTTCAACGAGAAGGCGTGCAGCTCCAGGCCGAGTGGCTCTACGACCGCTTCGTCGATCACGCGCTCTACGTCGCGCTAGCGAGTGAGTGGCGAACGCGTTCATCCTAGAGGAGCGGGCGGTGATACCGTCTTCGCAGCCTGCAAGGACCGGCCGACGGCTATACTAAATCCATGCGGGTCTTTTCGTTGCTGTTCGCCGCGATCGCGCTGGTGGTTCTTACTATGTTCTTGATCTACGTGATCGGGGGTCCCGTGAATCCCTTGATCGCCGCCGGCCTCCTCGTCTCTTTTCTGGTGTGTCTGGCCCCAGCGCTCTACCTACTCAAACCCTTCGAGTCCCGCGAGGACCTCCGGCGCCGTCGGGAAGAGGCCCGCGAGGAGCGCGAGAGGCGCCGGGGATCTAGGGACGATTCTCCTGGAGATCCAGGGTCATGAGCAGCGCGTCCTCATCCCCGTAGTAGCGGCGCCGGAGGCCGGTCGTAGCGGAACCCAGAGCCTCGTAGAGGGCGCGTGCCGGTACATTGCTCCGGCGCACCTCGAGGTGGACGCGGCGAGCCTCGGGGAAGGCGCGCAGCGCGGCGTCTATGAGGGTGCGGGCGTAACCCCGGCGGCGGTGCTCGGGGTGGACGGCGAGCGTCGTGATG
>DASZKL010000014.1:0-6565 GCA_035947015.1 Rubrobacteraceae bacterium | reverse complement strand
CTGCGCTCGAGGGCCTTGTCCTTCTCGACGTACTTGCGGTACTCGTCTATCGTGGTCGCGCCGATGACCTGGATCTCACCGCGCGCCAGCGCCGGCTTGAGTATCGAAGCCGCGTCTATCGCGCCCTCGGCGGCACCCGCTCCCACGAGGTTGTGGATCTCGTCTATGAACAGGATGATGTCGCCGTGGTCGGTGATCTCCTTCATTATCTTCTTGAGGCGCTCCTCGAACTCGCCGCGGTACTTGGAGCCGGCGACCAGAGCCCCGAGGTCCAGCGTGTAGACCTCTTTGTCTGCGAGGATCTCGGGTACGCGCCCCTCGGCTATCTCCTCCGCGAGGCCCTCGACGATGGCTGTCTTGCCGACGCCGGGCTCGCCGATGATGACCGGATTGTTCTTGGTGCGCCGCACGAGGATCTGCATGATCCGCGCTATCTCCTGCTCGCGCCCGATCACTGGGTCGAGCTTGTCCTCCTCGGCGTAGGCCGTGAGGTTGCGCCCGTACTGGTCGAGCTGCCTCGTCTTGGGCCGCTTTGCCTCGACGCCCCGCCCTGCGGCCTCGCCGCCCCGGCTGCGACCGCGGCCGCCGCCGAGCATCCGCACGACCTCGCGGCGGACCTTGTCTGGGTCCACGTCAAGGTTGGAGAGGACGCGGGCAGCGACACCCTCGCTCTCCCTGACCAGCCCGAGCAGGATGTGCTCGGTGCCTATGTAGTTGTGCCCGAGCTGCAGCGCTTCGCGCAGCGCGAGCTCAAGGACCTTCTTCGAGCGCGGGGTGAATGGCGCCTGAGCCCCCGTGCCCTCCTCGCCGTAGCCTACGATCGACTCGACCTGCTCGCGAACCTCGTCGAGGGTGACGTTGAGGGAGGACAGCGCGCGGGCCGCCACGCCCTCGTCCTCGCGGAGGAGCCCCAGGAGAAGGTGCTCGGTGCCTATGTAGTTGTGGTTGAAGTGCCTGGCCTCTTCCTGGGCAAGGACCACGACCTTCCGGGCCCGTTCCGTGAACCGTTCGAACATTAGCGGGATCCTCCTCCACTTCGAGGGTCCTTCACGGCGTCGGGTGCAGTTACTCTCTGATTCTGTATACGATTATCTGAGATTGACGGATTATACATCTGCGAAAATCTGCCTTTCGAAATAATGTCCCTCTCTAGCGCGCGCCGCCTGCCTTAAGTATACAAAGGTTTCGCCCGTTTAGTACGGTTATACCCGCCCCTTTACGCTCTTAGCGCTATAACTTGTGCGGCGGTCGCCTCGACTACCGTCTGTAGCGTTTCGAGATAGCTTACCGCCCCTCTCGAGTGTCTTCGGTGTCCCCCATCACACAGTGAACCTCTCGCGCACCATCTCGACGGGGAGCCTGGCGATGAAATGTCCGGCTTTGGGGCCGCTCTTCTTGCCGAGGAGCACCGTGTAGACGGCGGCGAACGCCCTCTTGGGCTTTAGCCCCTGCTCGACAGCCCTGGAGTACAGCAGGTCCTGCACCGTCTCCCCGTCGACTCCAGGGCTCAGGGCCTCGGCGACCGCGGCGAGGTACGCGCGCTGCTCGGCGTCGAGATCTCTCGCGGCCTCCTTCGCCTCGTCCTGCGAGAGCACCCGCAGCCGCATGGGCTCAGGCGCCCACTCTTCGCCCCAGTTGCGGGCGTAGGCCAGGTCGCGCGCGAGCTTCTCCCTGTCCCGCGCAGCCTCCTCGTACCCGCCCCGGCGGAGCATCTCGGCCGCGGCCGCGACGTCGCCGCCTACCGTCTGGGCGACGGTGACCAGGTGGGTGAAGGGGACGGGCCTCTCCTCGACCGAAGCCCTGTACTCGTCCATGTAGCGTGGGAAGCCTTCACCGAGTTCGAGGTCGGATCTGCGGGCCGGGTCGCGACCAAGAACCATCAGCCGCAGAGCATCCGGGGGCATGATCTCGAGCAAATCCTTCGGGAGCAATACTATGCCCCTGGAGCTGCTCATGTCGCCCCTGCCCTTGATCCCGATCCACTCGTACTCATAGCGGCCGGGCACGGGGTAGTGGAAGACCTCGGGCGCCATGCGGTCCGCCGTGTCGGTCGAGCCGCCACGGCTGGTGTGGTCTTTGCCAAACGGCTCGAAGGTCACGCCAAGAGCCTTCCACCGCGCCGCCAGCTCTACCCGCCAGCCGAGCTTGCCCTCTCCTCTGGAGTAGTCCGCGTCCTCCTCGAAGCCGTCCTCGTTCGCAAAGACAACCTTGTGTTCATCAGGTACGTGCTCCAGGATCTCGTGCCCGGTCAATCTCCCCGAAGCGTCCCGCGGCAAGTAGGGTGACCAGCGCTCGGGCATCTGGCGCCCGGTTACCTCCTGCAGGATCTCCCGCAGCTTCTCCTTGTGCTCGAGAGCCTCCCGGGTCACCCCTGTGTAGACGCCGCTCTCGTATAGCTCGTGCGAACGCAGCACCTCTATCTCCATCTCCATCGCCTCGAGCGCTTCCTCGAAGGGGGCGAGGAAGTGCTCGGCGTAGGAGATGTGGCAACCTTCGGGGTCTGGTATGCGCGAGAGGCTGTGCCCGATGTACTCCTCGAATTCCTCGGGGACGCCAGGGGCGATCTTGCGCAGCGGGTCTATCGTGTCCGCGTGAAATATGAAGCGAACCTCTTGGCCGCGGGCTCTGAGGGCGTTGGCCACCGCCTCGCCAACGAGGACCTCGCGCAAGTTGCCGACGTGGATGTGCCCGGAAGTGCTGATCCCGGTGACCACCACGTGCGGCCCTTCGCCTAAAGAATCGGCGACCTTCTTCGCCCAGCCGGGTACGTCGTTCACTTGGTACTCCACGTCAACGTTTGAAAACTCGTTTGAGAAGCCGAGATGCCCTAGCTGGCGATCTCGACGTTCACGATCTCGTACTCAGTCGAGCCGCGGGGCGTCGAGACCGTGACCTTATCCCCAACCCTCCGCTTGAGGACTGCGCGGCCGACGGGCGAGGAGTGGGAGAGTTTGCCGTTCGTGGGGTCGGACTCGTTGGCCCCGACGATCTGGAAGGTCCGCTCGTTCTTCTTGCCCCTCGTGCCGACGACCCGCAGCGTCACGCGGGTGCCGAGGTCCACGGCATCGGTGTCCGCCTCGGAGGGATCCACGACCTTCGCGTTGCGTATGCGGCGCTGGATCTCGCTGATCCTGCGCTCGAGAAGGCCCTGTTCGGTCTTGGCGTCGTCGTACTCGGAGTTCTCGGTGATGTCTCCGAAGTCCCGGGCCTGCCGGATGCGATCGGCGACCTCCTTGCGACGCACCTCGGTGAGGTACGAGAGCTCTTGCTGGAGCTTCTCGAGGCCTTCTGGGGTGACGAGCTCCTGGTTCCTGTCGGTCATAAGCGGCGAGATTATACGGGTGAGGGTGTGGGGTGTCAACGGGAAACGTTTCGCGTTTTGGCACGCCGCTTCACGTCTTATCAGCACGCTACGCCCTTTTAGGGCTTCGCTTATCAGCGCGCCTCCTTCCTTCGGTCGTCGGCTTTCAGCACGCTTCGGCCTTGCGGCCTCGCTCTCAGCATTTCAGCTTGATCTGCCGTTAGCTCTCTAGAGTGCTGCCGAGTATCGGAGCGCACCCTCCTTGCTGAGAAGCCTGCGGAGCAAGCGTGCTGACAAGCTGACTAGCTGTTTATCTCGTAGAGAATACGAAGACCCTTTAGCGTGAGGTCGGGATCGAAGACCTCTATCTCAAGACAGTGGCGCACGATGGCGCGGGCGGGCCCGCCGGTGGCGACTACCCTGACGTCATCTTCTCCCAGCTCTTCGCGGGTGCGCCGGACCAGCGCGTCTATGGCGCCCGCGTAGCCGTATACGAACCCGCTGCGGATAGAGTCTGGGGTGTTGGTGGCGATCACCCTCGGTGGCTCCTCTTCGAGGTCAACGCTGGGGAGCTTGGCAGTTCGCGAGACGAGGGCATCCAGGGCGACGTGTAGGCCGGTGAGTATCGCGCCCCCGAGGTAGCACCTATCGCCGTTCACGGCCTCGACGGTCGTGGCTGTGCCGATGTCCACGATGATCGCCGGGAAGCCGTGATGCCTCCCCACCGCCACGGCGTTGACTATTCTGTCCGCCCCGACCGCGGCCGGGTCGTCGTAGCGGTTCTTGAGACCGGTCTCCATCCCGGCCTCCACAGGGTAGAACGGTACGTCGAAGACCTCCCCCGCGAGGTCCCTGTACGAGCGCGCGAGCCCGGGCACGACGCTCGAGACGATCATGGCGCTCACCTCATCGAAGCGCAGGCCTTCGAGACCGAGAAGCCCAGCGAAGACGACGGCGAGCTCATCGGCGGTGCGGTGTGCCTCCGTGGTGAGGCGCCACTGCCCCCGCAGCTCGTCTCCCTCGAAGAGACCAAGGACCGTCTGCGTGTTCCCGACGTCGACAGCCATCAACACAGCTCTCCGACCTCCTCGATCCCGCCCAAGTCCGTCCCGGCCAGCAGCTCTCCTACCCGGCCACGTCCGGGAATATGCAGAGCCGGATCAAGGTCCGCAAGCCCTCTGAGGTTGAACGCGCGCGTCACCCCCCGGTGTGGGACTTCGAACCCCGGCTCATCTATGACCTCATCTCCGAAGAGCAGCACGTCCAGGTCGATCGTGCGCGGCGCCTTCTCGCCCTTCCGTGCACGCCCCAGAGCGCCCTCGACTCCCTGACAGTAGCGGAGCAGCTCGATCGCCGAGAAACCGCACTCCAGCTCCGCCACGCAGTTGAGGTAGTACGGCTGCTCCTCCTCGACCTCGACAGGCTGCGTCTCGTAGACCTTCGAGATACCGAGCACCTCCTGCGGCCCGCGGCCCAGTGCCTCCACCGCAGCCCGCAGGTACGCGAGCCGGTCTCCCAGGTTGCTCCCGAGGCTCACGTAAGCCCGGCTCACCCTGCGTTCAGAATAGCCCACGCCACCGCGAGCGCCTCCCGGTTGGCTCGCACGTCGTGCACCCTGAAGAAGGTCGCGCCCAGCTCGCAGGCGATCACGTTCGCCGCCACCGTGCCGGGGATGCGATCTCTGGCTTCCTCCACGCCGGTGAGCCTCCCCATAAAGCTCTTGCGCGAAGCGCCGACGAGTACGGGGAACCCGAGCTCCACTAGCGAATCCAGATGCCTAAGGAGCGCCAAGTTGTGCTCGAGCGTCTTCCCGAACCCGATGCCGGGGTCGAGGATAATGTTCTCCTCTTGCACGCCAGCCGCGGCGGCGTGCTCGACTCTATTTGCGAGGAAGTCGCGCACCTCGCGCACCACGTCGTCGTAGCGAGGCTCGCGCTGCATGGTCTTCGGCTCGCCGAGCATGTGCATCAGGATCACGGGACAGCGCGCACCGGCGACCACATCGGCCATGCGGGGATCCCCGCGCAGCGCGGTGACATCGTTGATGACGCGGGCTCCGGCTTCGAGGGCTGCCCCGGCGATCTCTGCGCGGTAGGTGTCTATCGAGACGATCGCCTCCGGCCTGTCGGCCACGATCCCCTGGATCACAGGGACGACGCGGCGCCACTCCTCATCGGGCGAGACCGGGTCCGAGCCGGGCCTGGTAGACTCGCCGCCGACGTCTATCACATGTGCACCCCCGTCCAGCATGGTCGCGGCGCGGGCGACCGCTCTCTCGGGATCCGAGAAGTCCCCGCCGTCAGAGAAGGAGTCGGGGGTCACGTTCAACACACCCACAAGTACGGGATCGGGGCCGAGAACCGTGTTCCCGACCCCGATGGTATTGCGTAGATCTCCGGTGCGGTGCACCTACTCCCGGTGGCCGTCCGGGTGGCCGTCCGGGTGGCCGTTGCGGGAGTGTCCGTGGAGGAGTTTCTCGACGCCGACCTTGTCAACGGCGTGCTCCTCGATGAGCCTCACCAGGTGCTGGGCGTCCACGGTCTCGTACTCGATGAGCTCCTTGGCCAGCTTGTCGAGCAAGACCCTGTTCCTTACCAGGACGTCCTCTGCTGTGTCGTAGGACTCATCGACTATGCGCCTTATCTCCTTGTCTATCTGGAAGGCGATCTCATCGGAGTAGTCAGGCTGGGCGTGGAAGTCCCTCCCCATGAACACCTGCCCCTGCTGCTGACCCAATGCCATGGGTCCAAGCTTCTCGCTCATCCCAAAGCGCGTTACCATCTGACGAGCTGTCTGCGTGGCCCTCTCCAGGTCGTTTGATGCTCCTGTTGTGATCTCGTCGAAAGTTACCCTCTCTGCCGCTCTGCCCCCCAGCATCATCGCGAGCTGCGCCATGAGCTGGCCTCGGCTCATCATGAACCTATCTTCTGTTGGCAGGCTCATCGTTACCCCAAGAGCCTGACCCCTCGGGATGATGGTGATCTTGTGGACGGGGTCGGCCTCTGGAAGGAGCGCTCCCACGATGGCGTGTCCTGCCTCGTGGTAGGCTGTTATCTCCTTCTCCTTGTCTGAGATGAGCCTAGTCTTTCTCTCCGGACCTGCTATGACCCTATCTATAGCCTCCTCCATCTCGCTCATCTCTATCTGGTCCTTGTCGTGGCGAGCTGCCAGAAGCGCAGCCTCGTTGACCAGATTGGCAAGGTCAGCTCCGGTGAATCCGGGCGTACCCCTGGCGAGGGTCTCCACGTTCACATCAGGACCAAG
>DASZKL010000013.1:0-10196 GCA_035947015.1 Rubrobacteraceae bacterium | reverse complement strand
CAAGAACGCTGTGGAGCAGGCAAACCCGGTCCTCCTCGAGCCCTACGTGAAGGTCGAGGTGCTCGCGCCTACGGAGCTCGTCGGTGACATCATGGGCGATCTTTCGGGCAGGCGCGGGCGCCCGATGGGCATAGAGCAGCGTGGCGAGCGCCAGGTGATACAGGCCGAGGTGCCCCAGATCGAGATGCTCACGTACGCGCGAGATCTGCGCTCCATCACCGGCGGACGGGCCAACTTCCACGTCGAGCCAGGCCACTATGAAGAGGTCCCTCCGAACCTGGTTGACAAGGTTCTCGCAGCCAACGAGAGGGAGGAAGAGAAGGAGAAGGTAGGCTAGTCGTCAAGCTACGATGCCGCGCAGGTGAGTAGTTGAAGCTGGACGGGCGGAGCCTACTGGAACTACAGAAGACGCCATCCCCTCTTCGGTGATCGCGCATGGCTGACGGGGTACGCCAACTATCCAGAAGTGCAGCTACGCCTTGACGACAAGGGTGGCACGCTCCTCCGGGCGGGGAGAAGCCAGCCCGAGATCGTGTTCGCCTGGCCTGAGGTAGAGAAGATGGATAGGGTCAGGGTGTTCATCTTCCCCTACCTGGGCGAGGGCGTGCGCATCACGCTGAAGGAGGTGATGTTCTGGGGCATCCCGAGACGCTTGCCCTTCTCTCGGGTAGAAGAGAAAGGACGATGGATATAACTCGGGTACGCCGAGTCCAAAGGCGTAAAGGTGCGACGCAGGGCCGGGAACATGTTCGTGGTGCCTTGATAGGATGGCATACTCATCTCGAGCGGTCTCTCGCTGAGTGCTAGCTCCCGGCGCGGCGGGGAACGGAGACCCCGATCAGCGAGTCCCGCGTAACGAGTTCGGCGAGCTCTTCCTCACCCATCTCTTGCGTGCCTGGCGGGCGCATCGGCAGCACCATATAGCGCATGTCCGCCGTGCTGTCGTGGACGAGAACCTCGACGTTCTCCGGGGGCTCGAACCCGAACTCGCGCATGACGGCGCGGGGCTCTTTGACGGCGCGAGAGCGGTAGTTGAAGCTCTTGTACCAGTCGGGCGGGCGTCCCAGGATGGCGCGAGGGTAGCAGGAGCATAAAGTGCAGACGATCAGGTTGTGCACGCTGGGCGTGTTCTCGACCACGACGAACTCGACGGGCCCGGAGGCGTCTATGCCGAGCTCCCGTGCTGCGGCCTTCGTGTCGGAGAGGAGGCGCGCCTTGAACTCTGGGTCTACCCAGGCTCGGGCAACGAGCCTTGCGCCGTTCGCGGGCGAGCGAGCCTCCATGTACTCGATCTGGCTTCGGACGTCCTCATTCGTGAGGACCCCCTTCTCCACCAGGAGCGCCTCTATGGCCCGGATGCGCCTCGCGTAGCGTCCGGACTCTCTGCCCGGCTTGACGCCGTCGTGGGTGTGGTGAGTCTCGCTCATGCGGTTTCCTCCGGGGTCGGTTCGAGCCAGTGCTCGTAAATGTCTGCGCAGAGCTCGTCGTCCGCAGGCCCCGGATAGCCTTCCCAGAGGTCCGCCTGGCGGAACGAGACCTTGTAGAGGGGGCGTTCCGGCAGACCGGAATCTCCGTAGGCGAGGGTCTCAGGGTTACGAAACTCGCCGAGCACCGACTCCACCCTGCCTGTCTTGCCCCTGATGTATCCCGGGGTGCGGACGTGGCCCTGTTTGTCTTCAGGGAGTACCCTGACGCGGTCTCCCGGTTCGAACCTCGGCGTCACCCTTCTCCCCAGCTCTCCCCGAGTTCCCTTGTTCTGGCGTCGATCTCCTCGCGAGTGAGGATGCCCTTCTCGACGAGCAGCGTCTCGGTCGCGGCGATCCAACGTTCGTAGTAGCCGAGCCTGCCGTAGAGGTCAGGGTCCAGGCTCTCAATCGCCCTTCGGTGCTCGTCTGTGGTCTTGACGCCCTTCTTGTCC
Organism: Rubrobacteraceae bacterium; assembly: GCA_035947015.1. Classification (GTDB taxonomy): domain Bacteria; phylum Actinomycetota; class Rubrobacteria; order Rubrobacterales; family Rubrobacteraceae; genus JALYGY01. The sequence continues at coordinate 8,278 of DASZKL010000013.1, read as the reverse complement.
AGGACGATGGTGACGGCGTCGGCGAGGCGTTCCCAGTCCTCGATCTCGTGCTGGCTCTTCTCTATGGGGCCGCCTGGCGAACCCCCGAGATCGTGGATCCCCTTCATGGCTACCTGACCCTGAGGGCGTCGGATATTGGGGGACGCTCGACGAGCTCCTCGACGTACTGCTGGAGCTTGAGTCCCTCAGGGGTCGCAACCGCGTGCTGGTAGTCTGAGAACTGAAATAATTGCTCGGGCAGTTTTGGATCCCTCGCCTGGTTGAGGCGCCCCTCCTGCCTCAAGCGCCTGGCCACGGCCCGCACGACCGCGTATGACATCCTACTCAAGTCCCTCAAGGGCTGGTGCCTGTTCTGGCGGGTGCCAAGATCAACCTGGGCCATAGCCGCCAGGCCAACTCGCTTGAGGATGTCGATCATGATCCCTGTCTCAACCGCGTAGCCGGTCAGGAAGGGTATGGAGCAAAATAGATCCCTGTCTGCCACGAACTCCCCTGCCAGAGGCTGCACGAACCCGGAGAGCTCGGGGTAGAAGAGGTTGAAGAGCGGCTTGGCAGTTAGCTCCGTGACCCGCCCTCCCCCATCCACCTCGACGGTCTCGTGGCTCTTGAACGGGCGACGGTAGGCAGCCTTGACGAAGCGCACCCCAGGGACGTAGAGGATGGGTCCGAGAATGCCGTAGACCAGCTGGGGCCTGAAGTCTTTGGTATCGGCATCTATGAACATGATCAGATCCCCCCGCGCCACCGAGAGCGAACGCCACATGGCATCGCCCTTGCCGTGGGTCTCACCGTAGTGGGGGAGCAGCTCGTTCTCCGAGTACGTCTCGGCGCCCCTTGAGACGGCGACCTGTGCGGTGCCATCCTCTGAGTCTGCGTCCACGGCGAGGATCTGGTCAACGAGCGGGGCCCGCTCGTTTACGGCGTGGATCTCGTCTATGATCGTGCCGACCGTGTCGGCGACGTTGCGGCAGGGCAAGATGGCGCTCACCGTCAGCCCCAGCTCGCGCTTGCGCGCGCCCATCTCCTCGATGTCGGAGAACTGCTGGTAGTCGTAAGAGCGGTGCCCGAACCACTCTGCAGCGTCCACAAACATAGAGACCCCTTCTTCGATCTCCACGGCACAGCCCCGGTAAGCTAACGCAAAGTCGCGGCTTTGTCCACTCATTTTCTGTTAGATTATTGTTCAGCTTTTCGTTCCCAGAATTCTCCTGTGCTACGGGGCGGATCGGTAGGGGTTCCCGTCGCGGGGGATGGTACAATCACGACCCCTTTTCGAGAGGCGGCCTCGCCAGCAGGCCGGGAAGTTAAGAGAGATATATATGCGCATAGTACTTACGAACGACGACGGAATAGACGCGCCGGGGCTGCTCGCGGCGCGGCAGGCTCTGGAGAAGATGGGGGACGTTCTGACCGTGGCCCCCGACCGCAACAGGAGCGGGGTGGGCCGGAGCATCACCTTCGGTGCCTCGCTCCACGTCGAAGAGCGCGAGATGGCCGACGGCGTCGTGGGCTACGCCTGTACGGGGACGCCGGTGGACTGCGTGCGCCTCGTCGCCCTTGGGCTCATGGACTTCGAGCCGGACATCGTCGTCTCCGGCATCAACCACGGCGAGAACCTAGGCGACGACATTACCTACTCTCGAACGGTAGCGGGGGCGATGGAGGGGATCGTGATCGGGGTACCTGGCATCGCGGTCTCCTTGAGCATAGGCCGCCCGTGGCACGAGACCGTCGTAGAGGAGGCGCCCCTCGACGGAAGGTTGTGCTTCGAGCCGGTCGCGGAGTTTACCGCCAGGCTGGTGAAGCTCGCCTTCAAGGGGCTCCCGCCGGGTCGGATCCTCAACGTCAACGCGCCGAACGTGCCCAAAGAGAGGCTCACGGGCGCGCGGGTCACGAGGCTGGGGCGCCGGTTCTACAAGGACGAGCTGATCGAGGTCCGCGACGAGTCGGGGAAGGTCGCCTACGACATCTATAACAACCCTCCTGGCTACCACGACGAGGAGGGCACCGACTTCGCCGCCATCGGGAACAACGAGATCAGCGTCACCCCCGTCCACCTCGAACTCACAGACAACGCCAGCCTGCAGGAGCTGTGTTCCTGGGGCGTGGAAAGCCTCCTCGAGGACGGTCTCAGATAGACGGTGCTCTGAGAGCCGCCCTCTTCGACTTCGACGGCACGCTCGTGGACACGACGGAGCTCATCTACCAGTCCATGCGCCACGCCGCAGGTGAGGTACTCGGATGGGAGATCCCGCGCGAGACGCTCATGGCCAACGTCGGACAGCCCCTGCCGCGCCAGATGGAGCTGATCGACACCGCTCGCGTCGAGGCGCTCCTTGAGTCCTACGAGCTCCACAACGAAGAGCACCACGACTCCCTCATAGGAGAGTTCCCCGGCGTCGAAAGTGACCTCGCTCGCCTCCGCGCCGGCGGCGTGCGAGTGGCCGTAGTGACCTCCAAACGTCGCCACTCCGTAGAGCTGGCCCTCGAGAAGTTCCCTGGGCTCGGCGAGGTCGTAGACCGCTTCGTAACAATGGAGGACACCACCGAGCACAAGCCCAACACGGCCCCGCTCCTCAAGGGATTGGAACTCCTCGGGGGGTACCTCCCCGAGGAGGCGGCCTACGTCGGCGACTCCCCCTTCGACGTCGCCGCCGCGAAGGCCGCCGGTATCACGAGCGTCGCCGTGAGCTGGGGCGTCTTCTCCGAAGCTACCTTGCGCTCCGCCGAGCCCGACTACCTAGTCCCCGACCTCGACTCCGCCGTGGATGTCCTTCTAGAGATATCTGAACGTTAGGGACTCAGAGCTCGCTCACGGTCTTCGCGAGCCTCTCGATCTCCTCCTCGGTGTTGAAGAGGTGCGTGCTCGCCCGCACGTAGGAGCGGGGTCCCGGTATGTAGCGCAGCACGAACCGCTTCTCCAGAAGGCGCTCCGCGATCTCTCTCGCCGCCACCCCTTCTACCTCGAAGCTCACGAGCCCGCACTTTGCGGGCCGGGGCGAGCGGAGGGTGACGCGCGGCAGCTCGGAGAGCAGGCCCGCGAGCAGGGCGGCGCGGTGCCGGATCCCCTCGAACCCCGCCTCTCCCCGCTCGTGGACCGCCTCTGCCGCTGCGGCGAAGCCCGCGGCGAGGGCGGGGCTCGTCGTCGAGGCCTCGAATCGCCGCGCGTCCGTCCTCAGCTCGTAGCCGCCGCCTGGGTCGAAGGCTGACGGGTCGGGGAGGGAGAGGAAGCCTACGTTCGGGCTGGGGACGTCGCACCCCGGCCTGACGTAGAAGGCGCCGATCCCCTCGGGGCCCAGAACCCACTTGTGCGCGGTGAAGGCGTACATGTCGGCGCCACTCGAGGGCGCGTCCAAGGGGATGTTGCCAACGGACTGGGCGCCGTCTATGAGGGTCAATACCTCTCGCTCTCGAGCTAGGGTGCAGATCTCCGGGAGGGGTAACACCTCCCCGCTCGTCCAGTCCACGTGCGAAAGGGCGACGAGGCGGGTCCGCAGGCCCATGGCCGCCTCTACCTTCTGCGGCGTTACGGGGGGTGGGATGAGGTTCACCTTCACCGCGAAACGCCTCTGCAGGTTGTGGAGGGGCGCGAGGCATCCGGGGTGTTCGGTAGTAGTCGAGACTACCTCGTCGCCCTCGCGCCAGTCCAGAGAGGCGATGCCGAGGTTCATGCCGTGGGTGGTGTTCTGGGTCAGGGCGACGTCATCCGGGGCCGCCCCGATGAGGCGGGCGGCGGCCTTCCGGGCGCGCGAGGCAACCTCGGCCTGTCGGGCGTAGAAGCCGACGCCCTCAAGGTATGCCGGGCCGAAGCAGAGGTCGTCGGCGGCGCGCGAGGACTCGATCACGGCGTAGGGGGTCGGGCCGCTGCCGCCGGCGTTCAGGTATACGTAGTCGTTCGGGGCGAGGGCAGGGAACGCCTCGCGGTCGAGGTCTGTACCGTTGACGATGCGTGCCTCCTTCCAGGGTTTAGACGCGTCCGTCCTGTATAATATCCGCTTCATGCGGAGCGGAAGCTTGGCCAGGTTGAGCCGCCGGCGTCGCCGGTTGCGCAGCAGCAATAAGAGCAGGTTCTTGCCGCTATTGCGCAACGCCTTCCTTCTGTTCTGCTTCGCATCGATCCTCGGGGTCGTCATCCTCTTCGCTAGCTTCGCCCACACCTACACGGCGCTCGCAAAGGACATGCCGGATCTCGACGATTACGCCTCCACCGAGCTGGCGCAGACCTCCGTCGTCTACGACACGAACGGCAACGTCGTGGAGCAACTCTACGGCGTCCAGAACCGCTTCGTGGTCTCTCTGGAGGAGATAGATCCCACCCTGCAGGATGCGGTGATCGCCATCGAGGATCATCGTTTCTACGAGCACAGAGGGATCGACTTCGCGGCCATAGGCCGCGCCGCCGTGGAGAATTTGCAGAGCCTCTCTATCCAGGAGGGAGGCTCGACCATTACCCAGCAGCTCATCAAGAACACCTACATATCCCAGGAGCAGCGCATGATCCCGAGCTTCGAGCGCAAGTTCGCCGAGGCCTCGCTCGCCTGGCAGTACGAGGAGGAGCACTCCAAAGAGGAGATCCTGGAGCAGTACCTGAACACCGTCTACTTCGGCGCGAACGCCTACGGCGCGGAGGCAGCCGCCAAGACCTACTTCAACAAGAGAGCCGAGAACCTCACGCTCCCCGAGTCGGCGCTCCTGGCAGGGATCATCAACCTCCCCGGCCTCTACGACCCCTTCACCGACCCCGAGACCGCCAAGAAGCGGCGCAACGTGGTCCTCGACCGGATGCTCGAGTACGACCTGATAACGAAGAAGGAGCACGACGAGGCCGTGAAGGCCGATCTCGTCCTCAGCAGGGGGCGGGTCGAGCACGAGAACGACAACGAGTACTTCCTGAACGCGGTCCGCAGGGAGCTGGCCGAGGAGTACGGCGACGAGATGGTCTACGAGGGGGGACTCAAGATCCACACGACCCTTGACCCTGACCTCCAGGAGATGGCGAACACCGCGGTTGATAGCATCGTGAACCCCGAGGCGGGCGACCCCTCGGCCGCCCTGGTCTCGGTTGACCCGGCGACGGGGGCGGTCAGGGCGATGGTCGGTGGGTCGGACTTCGATCAGGTCAAGTTCAACCTCGCCACCCAGGCCCACCGGCAGGCCGGCAGCGCGTTCAAGCCCTTCGTCCTCTCCGAGGCCGTAGAGCAGGGATACTCCCTCGAGACGATGTACGTCTCGGAACACCTCGAGGTCGACATGGGACGGTACGAGAGGGACTACGTGGTGGACAACTACGACTTTATCGAGCGCGGCCCGATCACGCTCGAGAGGGCGATCGCCGAGTCGGATAACACGGTCTTCGTGCAGCTGGCCCTGGACATCGGCCTCGACAACGTGGTGGAGAAGGCCCACGAGATGGGAATCGTTAGCGAGGTCGAGGCGTATCCATCTACCGCGATCGGGGGCCTCGGAGAGGGCGTTACGCCGCTGGAGATGGCCTCAGCCTACTCGACCCTGCCCAACGCGGGCGTCCACATGGATCCCTACCTGGTCCAGAAGGTTATCAAGGAGGAGAACGGCGACGAGATCGTGATCGAGGAGCACCGCCTGAGGGAGGAGCAGGCCCTCACCAGGGACGAGGCCGCCGTGGTCACCCAGGCGCTGCGCGGGGTGATCACGGAGGGCACTGCCAGCTACTACCACGATCTTGATGCTGAGATAGGCCGCCCCTCGGCGGGCAAGACCGGTACGACGAACAACTTCGTAGACGCCTGGTTCATCGGCTTCATTCCGCAGCTCACGACGAGCGTCTGGGTCGGCTATCCGGATGAGCGGCGCCCCATGGTCAACATCAACGGCCTCCCCGAGATCAACGGCGAGAACTACCCGCTGGACATCTGGTCTTTGTACATGCAGAACGCCGTGCAGATGTTCCCCGAGCAGCAGTTCGACGTCCCGAGCCCCTACCTTGACCTCGAGGTAAAGACTGACGGCCGAACGTACGTGAAGCCGGAGGAGACGACGGAGGAGACCGACGAAGCCACCGAGAGCACCACCTCGGAGGAAGAACCCGACCGCGAACCCGCCGCGCGGGAGCCAGTCCAACCGCTACAGCCCGCGCCGCGTCTCGCCTCACCTACACCGCGAGCATCGCCACCGGCGGCAAGGCCTGCCCGGGACGGCGTGGGCCCAGGCAGGGGACCCCCCGCCGCCAACGACGGTCCCCGAAGAAGGCCCCTCCGCTAGTCGTCGGTAAGGATCTCCAGCACCTCCGCGTGCAGGCGGCCGTTGGTAGCCAAGAGGCCGTCGGAGGCGTGGGTCCACGGCTCGCCGGAGAGGTCGGTGACTTTACCGCCGGCCTCGGAGACGAGTAGCACCGTAGGGGCGTAGTCCCAGGCCGTGTTACGGGTACCGATGGAGACGTCCAGGTACCCCGCCGCGAGCCACGCCCCGCGCACGCCCGCGCTGCCCAGAGCCCTGAACTGCCAGGAGGCGGAGAGAACCCTCTGCACCCCGGATTCTCCTCTGGAGAACGCGAGGTCTGCCCCGAAGAAGGCGTACTCGAGACTGTCTGTGCCGCTCACCCGCAGCGGGACGCGCCCCTCTGACGAGTCTCTGTAGGCACCCGCCCCCAAAGCGGCGTGGTAGAGGTCGCCGATCCGGGGTGCGGCCACGGCGGCGTGCGTGACGGCGTCCCCCTCCATGGTCGAGACGCACGCGCAGAATAGCGGGTTGCCACGCGTGTAGTTCGCCGTGCCGTCCACCGGGTCGAGGAGCCATGTGCGCCCCGTGGAAGAGATCTCCCCGCCCTGCTCCTCGGAGAGGATCGCGTCCTCGGGGTAGCGGTCCCTGATGGCGCTTACCATGAGGTCCTCGCAGAGGAGGTCAACCTCGGTGACGATGTCCTTGGGGGCCTTCTCCCTTACCTTGCCAGGGTCCTCGTAGCGCGAGAGCTGCAGCTCCCCGGCCCTACGCGCCAGGTCGCAGACAAACTCGTGGATCTCTTCGGGGCCGCTCCTATCGGAGGTATTCACGCAAATTCTGGGTGCGGCGCTGCTCGCGGAGGAGGATAAGGGTCTTCATCTGGATCTGGCGTACCCGCTCGCGCGTGATATCGAACTCGCGCCCTACCTCCTCCAGCGTGCGGGGCCTGTCGTCCTTCATGCCAAAACGTAGCTCGATGATCTGGCGCTCCCTCTCGGGGAGCTCGTCGAGCGCCTCGCGCAGGTGCAGCTTGAGCAGGGACTCTGAGACGGCGTCGGTCGGGGTCGCGGAGGCGGCGTCCTCGAGGAAGTCGCCGAGCTCCGAGGAGTCGTCGTCGCCGACAGGGGTCTCGAGGCTTATGGACCGCTGGCTGATCTCCTGGAGCCTCAGGATCTCATCGACGGGCATCTTGAGCTCGCAGGCGATCTCCTCGTCCGAAGGCTCGCGCCCCAGGACCTGGATCATACGACGGTGGGTGCGGTGGAACTTGTTGACCTTCTCGACCATGTGAACCGGGATGCGGATCGTGCGCCCCTTGTCGGCTATCGCCCGCGTTATGGCCTGCCTTATCCACCACGTGGCGTAGGTAGAGAACTTGTAGCCCTTGCGGTAGTCGAACTTCTCGGCAGCCCTGATGAGCCCGAGGTTTCCCTCCTGGATGAGATCCAGAAACGACACCCCGCGGTTGCGGTACTTCTTGGCGATCGAGACGACGAGCCGCAGGTTCGCCTCGACGAGCTTGTCCTTGCACCGCTTGTCGCCCCGCGCTATGCCTTTGGCCAACCTTATCTCGTCGGCGTGGGTGAGGAGGCGCACTCGCCCTATCTCCGCGAGGTACATCCTGATGGAGTCGCCGGTCGCGACGGCGTGGGCGATCTGGAAAGCCGGGGCCTCGGTGACCTGCGAGACGGTCGGGGCAGGCGCCTCGACCTCCGCAGCCTCGCCCTCAACGACGGTTATCTCCTCATCCTCGAGCGCTGCGTAGAACTCCTCGACCTCTGCCGCCGAGAGATCCCCCTCCTGCATCAGATCGGCGACCTCCTCCGTGCTGATGAAGCCCTGACTTCGCCCGCGATTCAGGAGCTCGTCAGTGCGCTCCGTTAGCATGATGGAGTTCTCGGTCGCCATCTATCTCCTCTCCTGACCGTGTCTCGCCACAGCTTCTCACTAGACGCACAAGGGTGCGTTTGTGAAATTTCTGTAAAAATTGCCGGGCGTAGGGTAGCACACGATATATGGGTAGTCATTGGAATTACGCCCCAATTTGTGTATTTTCTCCTACTTTTTTGTGGCTCCCGCA
>DASZKL010000012.1:0-5250 GCA_035947015.1 Rubrobacteraceae bacterium | reverse complement strand
CATCTTCAAGGGCCAGCGCATGCCGGGCCAGATGGGCGACGAGACCGCAACGGTGCGCAACCTCGAGGTCGTCGCTGTAGACGCCGAGAGGAACGAGCTGTGGGTGCGCGGCGGTGTACCAGGCGGCAAGGGCGCTGTCGTAAAGATCCGGAAGGCGGGTGATTAGGATGGCTCAGGCGCAGATATTCGACGCCCGTAGCGGCCGCAAGTCTTCCATGGATCTCGCGGGCCCGCAGTTCGAGACCGAGCCCAAAGAGCACGTGATCCACCGCGCCGTCGTCGCGGAGCTCGACTCGCGGCGGCGCTACACGGCGGCCACCAAGGGGCGCAGCGAGGTGCGTGGCTCTGGGGCCAAGCTGTACAGGCAGAAGGGGACCGGCCGGGCCAGGGTAGGTGACGTTAAGTCCCCGATCCGCGTCGGGGGCGGGACCTGGGGCGGTCCGAAGGCGAAGCCCAGGCGCTACGGCAAGCGGATCAACCGCAAGGAGGCCATCGCGGCCTTCTACGGCGCGCTCTCGGCGAAGGCCAATGGGGGCGAGCTCTTCGTGCTCGACTCCCTCGCTTTCGAGGAACCTTCCACGAAGAAGGCCAAGGAACTCCTCTCCAAGATGGAGCTCGAGGGGCCAGTGCTCCTCGTCTTGACGGAGGACGAGCGTGACGCTGCGCTCTCCTTCAGGAACCTGCCCGAGGTAACCGTAGTGGGGCCCAAGGAGTACGGCGTCTACGAGCTCTTGAGGGCGCGAGAGGTCGTGTTCTCGCGGGCGGCGTACTCCAAGCTGGCCGGCGGCAGGGAGAGAGAGTGATGGATCCCCACCAGGTAATAATCCGACCCGTAATCTCCGAGAAGAGCTACAACCTCATCGAGAGCGAGGGGCAGTACACCTTCCAGGTGGACCGGCGGGCGAACAAGAACCAGATCAAGCGCGCCATCGAGAGCGCTTTCGACGTGAGGGTTCAGAAGGTGAACACGGCGCACGTGAAGAGCAAGCCCAAGCGCCAGGGCCTCACCCGCGGCCGTACCTCCACGTGGAAAAAGGCAGTCGTGAAGCTGGCCGAGGGCGACCGGATAGAACTCTTCGAGGGGGTCTGATCTATGCCTGCACGACGTTACAAGCCAACCAGCGCGGGTCGCAGAAACTCCTCTGTCTTGACGCGCGACTCGGTGACTAGGGAAGAGCCGGAGAAGAGCCTTCTCGTCAAGCTGCACAAGAAGGGCGGACGCAACAACAAGGGCCGCATCACGACCCGCCACATCGGCGGCGGGCACAAGCGGCGCTACCGTCTCATAGATTTCAAGCGCAACAAGGATGGAGTCCCCGCGACGGTCGCGGCTATCGAGTACGACCCGAACCGCTCGGCTAACATCGCGCTGCTGCACTACCACGACGGCGAGAAGCGCTATATTCTGGCGCCCCGTAACCTGACGGTCGGCTCGGTCGTGATGAGCGGACCCGACGCCGAGATCGACGTGGGCAACGCCCTGCCGCTCTCGCGTATCCCGGTCGGCACGGTCGTGCACGCCGTCGAGCTCGAGCCAGGACGCGGGGCGCAGCTGGCCCGCAGCGCCGGGACGAGCGCCCAGATCGTCGCCCGCGAGGGTGGTCTGGTGACGCTCCGGCTCCCGAGCGGTGAGCGACGCCGGGTTCGCGCGGAGTGCCGGGCGACCGTCGGGGGCGTCGGTAACCAGTCGCACCAGAACGTGAGGCTGGGCAAGGCAGGACGCAAGCGGCACCTCGGCGTCAGGCCGACGGTGCGCGGGACGGTCATGAACCCTGTGGACCACCCGCACGGCGGCGGCGAGGGCAAGAGCACGCCCGGACGCTCTCCGGTCACCCCGTGGGGCAAGCCCACCCTGGGTTCGCCCACGCGTAAGAAGCACAAGCGGTCGGACGCCATGATCGTCCGGCGCCGTAGGAAAGGAAGGAGGCGCTAGAGCATGACGCGTTCCTCGAAGAAGGAGCCATACGTCGAGGAGCGCCTTATGGAGCGCATCCTCAGGATGAACGAGAACAACGAGAAGCGGATGCTCAAGACTTGGAGCCGGGCTTCAGTGATCTACCCCGAGATGGTGGGCCACACCATCGCCGTCCACGACGGGCGCAAGCACGTCCCCGTCTACTGCACGGAGAGTATGGTCGGCCACAGGCTCGGAGAGTTCGCCCCGACCCGCACCTTTCGCACGCACGTCAAGAGCGACCGGATCGCGAGGCGCAGATGAGGGCTACCGCCAAGTACGTGCGCATAGCCCCTCGCAAGGCGCGCCTCGTGGCCGAGACCATCAGGGGTAAGAGCTACCCAGAGGCCATCTCTACCCTCCGCTTCACCAACAAGAGGGCGGCCAGGATCGTTGGCGACGTCATAGAAAGCGCCGCCGCCAACGCCGAACACAACATGGACGCCGACCCCGAAGAACTCTTCGTGCGGGAGATCCGGGTCGACGACGGACCGACCATAAAGCGCTACAGGGCAAGGGCCATGGGGCGGGCGACCATGATCCGCAAGCGCACAAGCCACATTAGCGTAGAGCTGGGCGCCCCGGTCGGCGTCGCGGTGGGCACACCCGGAGACGAGGAGGAACGATAATGGGTCAGAAGGTACATCCGGAGGGCTTCCGGCTCGGCGTCAAGCGCAAGGGCGAGAAGGTAGACTTCAAGAGCAGCTGGTATTCCGATCGGGACTTCGCCGAGCTTCTCGGCGAGGACCTCAAGATCCGGGATCACATCGAGAAGAAGCTCAGTAGGGCCGGCATCGCCGACATCCAGATCCGCAAGGCTGCGGAGCAGGGCGAGATCGCGGTGGACATCCACACCGCGCGCCCCGGCATCGTCATCGGCAAGGGCGGCAGCGAGGTCGACGCTCTACGCGCCGACCTGCAGCGCATCACGGGCAAGAAAGTCCAGGTCAACGTGCGGGAGGTCCCCCGGCCTGAGCTCAACGCCACGCTCGTCGCCGAGTCCATAGCCGAGCAGCTCGAGGGAAGGGCGGCCTTCAGGCGGACAATGAAGCGCGCGCTCACGAGCGCCATAAGGAGCGGAGCCGAAGGAGCCAGGATCCAGTGCAGCGGGCGTCTGGGCGGCATCGAGATGAGCCGGTCTGAGACCGTCTCCGAGGGAAGGGTGCCGCTGCACACGCTCGACGCAGACATAGATTACGGCTTCAGGGAGGCCAAGACCCAGATGGGCCAGATCGGGGTGAAGGTCTGGATCAACCACGGGGTGCACGAGGACGGGGGTAGCTGATGCTGGTACCCAAGAAGCTCAAGTACCGCAAGCCCCAGCGGGGTCGGATGCGGGGCCAGGCCAAGGGCGGAACCGAGGTACAGTTCGGCGAGTACGGGCTGCAGGCCCTGGAGCCGGCCTGGATCACCAACAGGCAGATAGAGGCGGCGCGTATCGCGATGACGCGCAGGATCCGGCGCGGTGGGAAGGTCTGGATCAACATCTTCCCCCACAAGCCGGTGACCAAGAAGCCCGCCGAGACGAGGATGGGCAGTGGCAAGGGGAGCCCCGAGTCCTACGTCGCTGTCGTCAAGCCCGGGCGTGTGATGTTCGAGATGAGCGGCGTCGATGAGGATCTGGCGCGCGCTGCCATGGCATTGGCCGCCCAGAAGCTTCCGATAAAGACCCGCTTCCTGGTGCGAGGGGGTGGTCAGTAGATGAAGGCGACCGAAGTGCGCGAGCTGGACGTCGATGAGCTCGAGCAGCGCCTCGCCGAAACGAGGCGCGAGCTCTTCAACCTCCGCTTCCAGCACGCGACGGGGCAGTTGGAGAACACGGGGCAGCTCAAGGAGGTCCGGAAGAACATCGCCCGGCTCCTGACAGTCCTGAACCAGAAGAAGCAGGAGAACGAGTAATAGTGGCAGAAGAAGAGAAGAACACGGAACAGGCCACGGACCGGAGCCCGGAGGAGACTGTAGATAACCTCATCGAGGGTGAGAAGACCGTGGAGGCGGGGCTGGACCTCGGCCCTGCCAGGGGTCCGCGGCTCGACCGGGACGAGGGTCGTATCCAGAGCGACCCTACGCGCGGCACCCGCAAGGAGCGGGTAGGGATGGTAGTCTCGGACAAGCCGGACAAGACCGTCACCGTCTCCGTCGAGACGCTGGTGCGACACCCCTTCTACAAGAAGCGCGTGAGGCGCTCCGAGCGCTTCATGGTGCACGACGAGCGCAACGAGGCGCGCGTGGGGGACACCGTGAGGATCGTCGAGACCCGGCCGCTCTCGGCGCGCAAGCGCTGGCGGCTGGCGAACATCGTGTCGAGGGCCGAGTAGTGATACAGCAGGAGTCGAGGATAAGGGTCGCGGACAACTCGGGAGCCAGGAGCCTCTTGACCATCCGCGTGCTCGGCGGCAGCAAGAGGAGGAGCGCAGGCGTCGGGGACGTGATCGTGGCCTCCGTCAAGGAGGCTACCCCTGGCGGCGCCGTGAAGAAGGGCGAGGTGGTGCGGGCCGTCGTTGTGCGCACCAGGAAGGAGACGCGCCGCGACGACGGCTCCTACATCCGGTTCGGGGAGAACGCGGGCGTCATCATCAACCCCGACGGCGCCCCGCGCGGGACGCGCATCTTCGGTCCCGTCGCCCGCGAACTCAGGGAGAAGGGCTACACGAGGATCATCTCGCTGGCCCCGGAGGTGCTCTAGTATGGGTCTCAAGATAAGGCGCGGGGACACCGTGGTGGTGATCTCCGGCAAGGAGAAGGACAGGCGCGGCGAGGTCAAGCAGGTTCTACCCGAGGAGAACCGGGTAGTCGTCGAGGGTATCAACGTCCGCACACGCCACGCGCGGCCGACCCAGAACAACCAGCAGGGTCTCTTCACGTTCGAGGCTCCCATTCACGTATCCAACGTGATGTTGGTCGACCCGAACTCAGGGGAGCCGACAAGGGTCGGCTACCGGCTCACGGACTCGGGCGAGAAGGTCCGGGTCGCCAAAGCATCCGGGAAGGACATAGATGGCTAGGCTCAAGGACAGGTACGTAGAGGAGATCGCCCCGTCCCTCAGGGAGAGGTTCGGGATAGAGAACCCAATGCGAGTACCGCGCCTCGAGAAGATCGTGGTCAACATGGGCGTCGGCGAAGCCGCGCAGAACAGCAGGGCTCTGGACGGCGCGATGGAGGATCTGGCCAGGATCACGGGCCAGAAGGCGCAACTCAGGAGGGCGCGCAAGAGCGTCGCCGGGTTCAAGATCCGCGAGGGGATGCCGGTCGGCGCCAGGGTTACGTTGCGCGGGGAGAGGATGTGGGAGTTCCT
>DASZKL010000011.1:0-2668 GCA_035947015.1 Rubrobacteraceae bacterium | reverse complement strand
CTCCTCAGGAAGTCCAGCATGTATCCCATGAACGGCCGGTTCCGCAAGGGCACCAGCGCCTTCGGGACGTCGTAGGTGATCGGACGCAGCCGAGTCCCCTGTCCCCCAACAAGAATGACGGCTTGCATAGGAGCCGTAGCTTACACCAGCCACAATTCTCCGGCTAGCGCCGAAACCTCAACCTGAATGTAAGGGATAGCCTCGATGAGGTTCGGGGGTGAGGCATTCGGCTCAGACCGGCATTGCCGCGGCGTCAAAGCAGACCGGATGCGCGAGCCAACGCCGAGAGCGGTCCGATAAAGAATATGAAGAGGGTCGTCCCGACGGCGAGTGCGTATACCGAGAACCTGACGGCTCCTGTCCCCCCTAGCTCGGTCTGTGCGTCCCTCGTCGGCTCTTCGAAGAACATATTGCGGATGATGCCGAAGTAGTAAGGGACGGAGAGGACGCTGTTCACGACGAGCGCGCCGACGACCACGTAGACCAGCACGGAGCCAGACTGGGCCCCGGCCAGGATGACCCATGCCTTGCCGAAGAACCCGCTGAAGGGAGGTATACCCACGAGGGAAGCCATGAAGACGCCCATGGCCAGGGCGAGTGCGGGGCGTACGCGGAAAAGGCCGTTGAAGCTCTTGGAGTCCTCGCCGACCAGGTCTATCGTGAGGAAGGCTCCCATGTTCATCAGCGCGTAGGCCGCGGTATAGATAAGAACCGCCTCGACCGCCGTGGTGAGCGCTTCTCCCTGCAAAGCGGCGAACGCCGCGAGGATGTAGCCTGAATGCGCCACCGAGCTGTAAGCGAGCATCCGCCGGACGTTACGCTGCCGCAGAGCGAAGAGGTTGCCCACGAACATCGTGATGATCGCCAGGACTGCCATCAGCGCCGTCCACGCGGGTGCGGCCTCTGGCATCCCCTCGAGGAGTATGCGCAAGAGGATCGCGAAGATAGCGGCCTTCGGCGCGACGGAGAGGAAGGCGGCTGCGCTCGTAGGTGCCCCCTGGTAAGCATCCGGCGTCCAGAAGTGGAAGGGCGCTGCGGAGACCTTGAAGGCGAAGCCGGAGATCAGGAGCACGAGCCCGACGAGCGCGACCGGGGAGAGTCCCTCGGCGAGCGCGTTAGCTACATCTGCGAGGTTTGCAGAGCCGGAGATGCCGTAGATAAGCACGATCCCGTAGAGCAGCACCGAGGAGGCTATGACGCCCGTAATCAGGTACTTCATTCCGCCCTCGGCGCTCTCGCGCCGGCTCCGATCGAAGGCGACCATCGCGTAGGATGGTATCGTCGCGAGCTCGACGGCGAGGAAGATGCCGAAGAGGTCCCGCATCGAGACCAGGAGGATAGAGCCCAAGAGGACAGACAGGATGAGCGTTAGGTACTCCCCGGCGTCGCCCGTGTACCCAGACCAGCGCGCCGACGCCAGCACGGCGAAGAACGCCGAGGCAGCTACTATCAGCTTGAAGTAGAGCGCGAAGTCGTCAACTACGAAGCCGCCGCCGAAGTAGCTCCCCGAGAAACCGCTCGCGAGCAGCCCAGCCGCGCTCCCGAAGACGGCCAGAGTACCTAGTGTGGCCACGCCTGCCACGAGCCCGACGTTCCGCTCTGCGAACACGCCGACCAAGAGGGTCAGGATCACGAACCCCGTCGCGATCAGCTCCGGCAGAAGCGCGATGAAAGCATCACCCGTTGGCACTAGCTACCCCCTATCGCGCTCAACACGGCCTCGACCGCCGGGCGCTGGACGCTTATGAGCAGGGCCGGGAAGATGCCGAGCACAAGCAGCAACACTGCGAGCGGCACCACCGCCGCCATCTCGGTCGGATTTGCGTCTCCGATCCCCTCGTAGGCGGGTCGCTCTATGGGACCGAAGATCACGCGCGCCAGCATGTAGAGGAGGTACATGGCGCTGAGTATGATGCCGAGAGCGGCCAGCACGCCCTGCACCGGGAAGGTCTCGTAGCCGCCCATGATGCTCATAAACTCCGAGACGAAGACCGCCAGCCCGGGCAGGCCCATCGCAGCCAGAGCCCCCAGCGCGAGTAGCCCTCCGGCCCACGGCATGCGGGAGGCGAGGCCGCCGAGCTCGGAGATCCTGCGGGTGCCGGTTCTCGCGGCGATCACGCCGACCAGGATGAACAACAACGCCGAGTAGAGACCGTGTGAGACCTGCTGGAAGACCGCCCCGTTGAGGCCGACCGCGTTCCCCGACGCCGCTCCCAGCAGGATGAAGCCGAGGGTTCCGATCGAGGAGTAGGCAACCAGCGCCTTCAGGTCCGGCTGCAGGAAAGCCACGAACGAACCGTAGATTATGTTCACGACCCCGAGGGCAGCCACGAGTCCCAGGAAGGGCTCGACGCCTTGGGGAAGTAGCGGTATCGATATCTTGATCAGGCCGTAGGTGCCGAGCTTCGGCAGGACGCCAGAGAGCACGACGTTCGTAGAGGTGGGGCTCGAGACGTAGACGTCCAGGAGCCAGCTGTGCAGCGGGACCGCAGGGACTTTCACGAGCAAGCCGAACAGGATCGGGGCCGCTACCGCCACCTGGGCGGTCCTACCGAGGCCGCCGCCCGCGGTCAGAGCCTCCATCGAGTAGCTGCCCGCGAGGATGCCGAACGCGAGAAAGCCCGCGAGCATGATCGTGGACCCGAGGAAGGTGTAGATGAAGAACTTG
>DASZKL010000010.1:0-2117 GCA_035947015.1 Rubrobacteraceae bacterium | reverse complement strand
GCTAGGCGTGCGATCTCCGCGTCCCTTTGCGTCAGCTCGCCGCTGCGCCCGATCACGCCAGCAGCGGTGAGGTCGTCCACGAAGCGCGACTCGGTCTCTAAAGTGTCGGCCAACTCCTCGCGGGTGTAGGTCCTCTCTTCGAGAACCCGCGAGAGCTCGCCGGCGGAGTCCGTAGAGGTGACGGGCGCGCCGCCCTCGATGCGCTTCTTGATCACCTTCAGCGGCAGGTACTCCTTGTCCTGGAGCGTGAGGATGTACCTCAGGAGCTCGATGTCCTGGTCGGAGAAGAGCCTGTAGCCGCCCCGGGTGCGGCTCAGGTTTATCAGGCGCCTCCGCTCGAGGTAGCGGATCTTGCTGACCGAAAGCGTAGGAAACTCCGGCTTGAGGCGTGCGACGACCTCGCCGATCGTGTAGCTGTCCTTGGTAGTGCCCTGGGTTATCGTCTGGCTATCCCTGGTGCCGCCGTTCTCCACTCGCGTTCACTCCCATCTTTATAGTCTTCTCTACGCGAAGACGAACTTGAACCGGTACTTGCCGATCTGTATCTCGTCGCCGTTGCGCAAGTCCACCGCGTCCACCCGCACCCGGTTGACGTAGGTCCCGTTGAGGCTCCCGACATCGCGTATCCTATAGCCGCTATCTCCGCGCGCTATCTCCGCGTGCTGCCTGGAGACGGTGACGTCGTCCAGAAAGATGTTGCTCTCCGGGCTGCGCCCGACGGTGACGACCTCATCACCTATGTCGTGCATCCGCCTGCCCGCCGTGCCTTCGACCTGGTCGAGCTCGATGAGGGCCGCCCCGTCGGCACCGCTCGCGGGAGCGGCTTCCTCGCCCCCCTCTTCGAAGGCGGGCGCGTATGAGACGGTGCTCTGACCGCGGTCCAGCTTCGTGCCGCACTCCGCGCAGTACTTCATCTGCGGGGTGACCTCGGCGCCACAGTTGGGACAGACCTTCATCACGGGCGCCAATCCCCCATCAACACGCGCACCAGCTCCTCGGGCGAGCGGGTAATGGCGCCGCGCCTCACGAGCTCCGCTCGGATCAGGTCTATCCTCCCGTGCAGAACCCGCCGCCTGTAGCTCACGCCCCGCTCCTCTTCCACCAGCCCCTCCAGCCTCTCTCTTAGCTCCGCCTCGGAGAGCGCGGTGATGTCCTCGGCCCCTTCCCAGTCGAAATGCTCCCTCCGGTCACTCATAAGCGGAAGTATAGCTTCGCGTGAACCTGAAGTACAGTCTTAGATGGTGGGACTTTAGTCCTGACCGTCTATCAGGGATCGCACGAGCTCGACGTACTCCCCCATGATCTCTTTAGGGCGCGCGCCGTTGCCCCCTTCGGGCTCGGCGTAGACGTAGAACACGGGGTTGTCGGGGTCCGGAAGCATCAGGACCCACCCGCCCTCGACGTTGAGCTTGACGCCGTCGGTGAGGATGGCGTCCGGGTCGCCGCCGAACTTCTCGGCGAGACCGCGCATCACGCGCCCCTTGGCCGCCCACGGGCACTCGAGCCTCTCGCGGGCGACGTTGCCGAAGTGTTCGCCGAACTTCGCCCGGGTCTGCGAGAGGGACTCGTCCCGGAAGGCTTCGAGGGCCCGGGCCAGGGTCATGAAGCAGTCCGGGGCCGGGAGGAAGGCCGGGAAGATGTATCGACCGTCGGCGAGCGAGGCGAGATCCGCGGCCACCCCTGCGGCCTTTATGGCGACGTTGCCGAGCCCCGTGCGGCTGCTCTCGACGGTACCGCCTCCACTTTCGACGAGCTCCGCGTAGCCGTGGCTGAGGTTGATGGGGAGCACGACCTTTGGGGGATGCAGCCGGTCCATGAGGCAGGCGAGCATCACGTCCGGCGATACGAACTCGCCGCGGTCGTCCACGAACTGCACGTCCTCCCCAGTGGGGCCCACGACGCACCCGAAGGCCGCCTCGACCGTGGGTACTATGCGGCTCACCCGGTCGAGGCCCTCCTCCAGGTTCATCCTGGCAGCGCCGGCCACGTTAGCGTTCGCGAAGCCCTCCATGACCACGGCGTTTATGCCGAGCCGGGAGAAGACGCGGCTAGCCACGAGGCTCGCCACCCCGCCGGAGAAGTCCACGACGACGGTGGTGCCGGAGGTCTTCTCGCGG
>DASZKL010000009.1:0-4619 GCA_035947015.1 Rubrobacteraceae bacterium | reverse complement strand
GACAGGGATCTCGAGCAACGCGTGCGGCTCCACCGCGAGCGACGACCCTCGGGGTGGGAGACCCTCGACCTCGGTGGCGGAGAGCTCGACCCGGTGCTGGAGGCGGCTCGGTCGTGGGAGACCGTGCTGCTCGACTCCCTTACCCTGTGGGTCTCCGCGCGGATGCTAGAAGGAGAATCCGAGGAGGATACGCTTGGGGCGTTCGACAGCTTCATTCAAGGGGCGGGGGCGCTCGCGACGCCCTTTGTCCTCGTCAGCGACGAGGTGGGACTCGGGGTCGTGCCCGAGAGCGCGGCGGGGAGGAGGTTCAGGGACGCGCTGGGGCTCGTCAACCAGCGGGCCGCGGCGGCCGCTGGGGAGGTTCATCTGTGCGTCGCCGGGCTCGCCCTCAGAGTAAAGTAGGTGCGGGCTCTGCTCTCGTTCTTCACAGCGCTGCCCGTCGGCGGGGTCTCCCTCGAGGCGGCTGCGAAGAGGGTTTACCTCTTGCCGCTCGTCGGTCTCGTCACGGGGCTACCGGGGGTTGCCGTGATCCTGCTCGGCTATGCGATGCCGGCCGGCGTCGTGGCTACCCTGGCGCTCGGGACGGTTCTTCTCGTAGCCGGGCTGCACCACACCGACGGGGTGCTCGACGTGGGGGACGCGCTCATGGTCAGGGACACGCCCCAGCGGAGGCGCGAGGTTCTCAAGGACACCCGTGTGGGGGTCGGCGGGATCGGTGCACTTTTCTTCGTATACGCTCCGACCCTCGCCGCGTTGATCGCGCTCGCCAATGATTCTCCCGCCCGCGCGGCGCTCGCCCTGCTCGCCGCTGAGGTCTCGGTCCGCTCGGCGATGCTCTTCGCCCTCGCTTTCGGCAAACCCGCCGAGGCTGGTTCCTCCTCCGTACCCTTCGCCCGGTCGCTGAAGGGGCCACGGAGGGTAGTCGGCGTGGCGCTGGCCCTGCTCGGGCCGCCGCTCTGTCTCCTCCCGCTGGGAGGTCCCGCACCGCTCGCCACCCTGGCGGCACCACTGACGACGCTAGTCATGCTGCGAGTAGCGCGACGCGCCTTCGGTGGAATAGGCGGCGACGTCGTCGGAGCCACGGGCGAGGCGGCGAGGACCGTCTCGCTGGTGGTTCTGTCGGCTATCGTATAGCCTCCGGCGTCGAGCTAAATGGGACTCAAGTGCTCTAGGAAGCGAGGTCGTCGCCGGGCTTCATGACGTGGACGGTGGTGCCGGGGGCTAACTCGTTCACGTGCTCCTGGAACTCTTCCGGGGAGCCCGGCACGAACGGGAAGGTTCCGTAGTGGATCGGGACGACGTGCTGGATACCGAGCAGCCGGGTGGCGTGGGCGGCCTCGTAGGGACTCATCACAACCTGGTCGCCGATGGGCAAGAGTGCGACGTCGGGACGGTAGAGCTCCCCGATCAGCTGCATGTCGCCGAAGACCGCGGTGTCTCCGGCGTGGTAGACCTTGAACCCGCTCTCGAACTCGATGACGTAGCCCATGGGTTCGCCGGCGTAGATGACGGTGCCATCGTCAAGGGCGATGCTCGAGGAGTGGAAGGCGTGGGTCGCGGTGACCTTGATGCCGCCTACCCTGATGGTACCGCCCTTCTGTACCGGCATCGCGTTCTCGACACCCTGTCTCTGGAGATAGGAGAAGATCTCGAAGTTCGAGACCGTCGCGGCCCCGGTCTGCCCTTGGAGCGGCATTACGTCGGAGAAGTGGTCGAAGTGACCGTGGGTGATGAGGATGGTATCGAGCTCTCCGACCCGCTTCAGGTCATCCGGGGTCTGGGGGTTCTCGGTGAGGAAGGGATCTATAATTATCTGCTCGTCTCCCGGGGTCACGAACCGGAAGGTCGCATGCCCGAGGTAGGTGATCCTGGCCCCGCCAAGCATCTGTTCCACGGTATACCTCCATTCGTCAGCTGGCTACTTCATGAAACGCGGACAATTTACCGTATACCCGCGAGAATTCTTGGAGAAACTGTCGTCACGAACGCCATAATCCGGCGACCCGCGCCCTGAGTGGACGTGGGGAACATCCCTTACTCGGGATTTCCGAGCAGGGAGAGGGGGCAATGAGCATCGTCGCGCTTAGAATCTTCATTTTCTCGATATTCCCTCTCATCTTCGCTGCTGCCCATGTGGCGCTGGAAGATAGTGCTCGCAGCCGTGAGCGGAGGCTCGATATCTTCGTGCTCTACCTCGTCGGCGTCGCAGGAGGCGGGATCGGCGGCTTTTTCGGACACTTCTTCCTCTCGGACGTAGTGGCCCGATCCATCGGCTGGCCGGAGGGCAATCCCTTTCAACTCGAGGTGGGCTTCGCGAGCCTGGCGATCGGCATTCTGGGTGTCCTCGCTATGGGGCGGCGCGACGGGTTCCGCGAGGCGACCATCATCGCCGTTACCGTGCTCGGCGTCGGGGCTACGGTCGTCCATGTCATGGACATGATCCAGACCGGTAACCTGGCGCCCGGCAACACGCTGCAGAACGTGGGCAATCTCCTCAAACCGGCGCTCTTGATCGGCTTTCTTGACGCCAGCAGGCATGCCGAGCGCTCGCCGGAATCCGAGGCTCGTACTCCGGCGTTCGACGTATGGCGAGCGCCCAGGGTACGGGCTGCAGGCCTGATGACCTGTACCGTCGCGACCGGATTTGGGGTTGGTTTTGGCGTCGGTTGGCCGGCGATCGGCACCTTCCTGGGGATCCTGGTCGGGGCCGGCCTCGTGGCGTTTACCGTGTCCCGCGCACCCGGTGGGCGCGACGGACGTCGCGTTGATCCAGCACCTCAACGTACCGGTAGGGACCCCCATTCTCGCTCGAAGTAGGGCGCTGGGGCTCCCTTTAGGATCCCCGGCGACGCGCATCGCCTGTGAGAAGGCGCCCGTCTGCGCCTCACAGCCGGTAAGATACGCTCTTGAACCGGAGCCGACCCGAGAGAGTTGGGAACCGCGGACTTGGGTTACCTTCCAATCGAAGACCACGGGATCGTAGGCGATCTTCACACGGCGGCGCTCGTCGGAACCGACGGGACGATAGACTGGCTGTGCCTGCCGACCTTCGACTCCCCGAGCGTATTCTGCTCCATCCTGGACGACGAGAAAGGAGGGAGCTTCCGCCTGCGCCCGGTCGAGTACGTCCACAGCCACCAGCTTTACCTGCCGGACACGAACGTGCTCATCACAAGGTTCTTCTCTTCGGAGGGCATGGCCGAGACCCTGGATTTCATGCCGATCCTCTCGAGGCGGGGGGAGCGCCACCGACTCGTCCGCAACGTCCGCATCGTGCGCGGTAGGATGACCTTCGACGTGGAGTGCCGACCCGCCTTCGACTACGCGAGGGAGGGGCACTCGGTCTTCGTCGGGAAACTGGGAGCTGTCTTCGTGTCGGACGGTTCCTACCACCCAACCCTGAGGCTCTCGACAGAAGTGCCGCTCGAGAAGCGGATAGACGGGGGCGCCGGGGCGCGGTTCACTCTGGGTGCCGGCGAGAGGACGACGTTTGTCCTGGCGGAGATCGAGGAGGGTGAGGAACCGGCGGAGGCGCTCTCCGATTGGGACTTCGATGCGCTCTTGCGGGGCACGCTAGAGTACTGGCGGCGCTGGGTCGCGAGGAGCACCTACGAGGGGCGCTGGCGGGAGGAGGTCCACCGCTCGGCCCTCGCTCTCAAGCTCATGGTCTACGACCCTACCGGAGCGCTGGTCGCCGCCCCGACGATGGGCTTGCCCGAGAGGATAGGCGGAGAGCGCAACTGGGACTACCGCTACACCTGGCTCAGGGATGCCTCCTTCACGCTCTACGCCCTGATCTCCATCGGATTCGACGAGGAAGCGGGCAACTTCATGGGCTGGTTGCGTGACCGCTGCGCCTCCGATAAGGATGGTCTCCTTCAGCCGCTCTACGGCATAGATGGCCGAGCGCACATAGAGGAGACGGAGCTTGACCACCTCTCCGGCTACATGAACTCCCGCCCGGTCAGGCTCGGTAACGCTGCCTACCGCCAGGTTCAGCTGGATCTCTACGGCGCCATCCTCGACGCGGCTTACCTCTATAACAAACACGGCACCCCCCTCGACTACGACCTCTGGATGAGCCTGCGCAGGATCCTCGACTGGCTCAGCGCGAACTGGCGGGAGCCGGACGAGGGTATCTGGGAGGTTCGCGGCGGCAAGAGGCAGTTCGTAAACTCGAAGCTCATGAGCTGGGTCGCCCTCGAGCGCGCGGGGCGCGTCACCCGTCGACGCGGTCTGCCTGCGGGTAACGGCGAGTGGATCGCCGAACGGGACCGCATCTACGAGGAGATCATGGAGAAGGGGTGGAACCCCCAGAAAGGGAGCTTCGTCCAGCACTACGGCTCAGATGCCATCGACGCCTCCCTCCTGCTCATGCCCCTGATGAAGTTCGTAGGTCCGACCGATCCCCGCTGGCTCGCCACCCTCGACCGCATTCAGAGGGAACTCGCTCACGACGTACTGGTGGATCGCTACAGGCAGGACGATGCCGCCCCCGACGGCATGAGCGGCGAGGAGGGGAGCTTCAGCATTTGCTCTTTCTGGCTGGTGGAGTGCCTCACGAGGGCGGGACGCTTGGAGGAGGCGCGCCTGGCCCTTGAGAAGATGTTCTCCTACGC
>DASZKL010000008.1:0-2644 GCA_035947015.1 Rubrobacteraceae bacterium | reverse complement strand
GGATCTATCTCCTTCGGCGAGCTCAGGCGCCCGTTTACGTGCTTCATAGCGATCCCCAGAGGCGTGTCCGCGTCGTAGGGCAGCTCGCCGGTGAGCATCTCGTAGAGGACGACTCCCAGGGAGTAGAGGTCGCTGGCCGGGCCGACCGGCTCGCCCATCGCCTGCTCCGGCGAGATGTAATGCGCGGTGCCGAGGATGGAGCCGGTCCTCGTCATGGTGGAAGAAGACGCGGCCCGGGCTATGCCGAAGTCCGTGACCTTCACGTTCCCCGACTCGGTGATGAGTATGTTGTGCGGCTTTATGTCCCGGTGGATCACGCCCCGATCGTGGGCGACCCGCAGGGCCTCGGCGATCTGCAGCGCCACGGCCGCCGCCGTGTGGGGAGGCAAGGCCCCCCTGCTCGTGATCCGGTCTTTGAGGGTGCCGCCAGGCAGGTACTCCATGGCAATGTAGTAGGTTCCGTCCTCGGTCTCGCCCCTATCGAAGATGGAGACGATGTTGGCGTGGGAGAGGGCGGCGGCGCTCTGCGCCTCGCGCTTGAAGCGCTCGACGAACTCCTCGTCGCTCGCGTATCGGGTGCTCATCACCTTCAGCGCCACGTCTCTATCGAGGATGTTGTCGTGGGCCAGGTAGACGTCGGCCATCCCCCCGCTGCCGAGGGGCTTGACTAAGCGATAGCGATTGTCTACGAGCTGTTGCATGATCTTGGCATTATAGCCTTATCCCACCCCACCCTTCAGGTACGCTTCTATGACGCTATCGGCTATGGGCAGGGCGGCGTCGTCGCCCTCGCCCCCGTTCTCGACCATGGCGCAGATGGCGATCTCGGGGTCGTCGGCCGGTGCGAAGGAGATCCACCACGAGTGGGGGGCACCGGGCGGGGCCTCGGCGGTCCCGGTCTTGCCCGCCACTTTCACGCCTGGGACCTCGGCTGCGGTCAGCTCGCCCTCGGTGACGACCCGCTGCATCATCTCGTTGAGTTCACGCGCAGTCTGAGCGGGTAACGGCTCGTGGCGCACGCTGGGGGTCGGTCTGTCGAGGATGATCCCGTCGGGCGAGCGGATCTCACGCACGAGGCGCGGCTCCATCATCTTCCCGTCGTTGGCGATAGCCGCGGCGACGAGGGCCATCTCGAAGGCGTTGGACGAGACCTGGCCCTGGCCGAAGGCGGACTGGGCCGTCGTGCCCTCTGTCCACTCCGAGGGCGGGGGGCCAAGGTTGCTCGCGCTCACGGGGAGCGGGAAGTCCTCGTAGCCGTCGCCGAAGCCGAAGTCGTAGGCCATCTGCGCCAGGGCCTGCGCCCCGATCGTCTCCACAGCGATCTTGGCGAAGATGGCGTTTATGGAGAAGACCAGGGATTGGGTGAAGCTCACACGCCCGTACTCCTTGCCCTTGTAGTTGTGCACGGTGTAGCCGGGCAGCTCGTAGGTTCCGTCGTCGACGAAGGTCTGCGTGGGGCTCACCCCGGCCTCGAGGGCCGCCGCGGCGGTTATGACCTTGAAGGTAGACCCCGGCGGATAGAGCGACTGGATCGCGCGGTTCACCAGGGGCGAGTCCGGGTCTCTAGCGAGCTCGGGGAAGGTCTCGTCTATGTTGTTCGGGTCGAAGGAGGGGTAGGAGGTCATCGCCAGGATCTCGCCGTTGTTGGGGTCCACCGCGACGACGGCGCCTCTGCCCGTGACGCTCGAGGCGAGCCCCTCGTAGGCTACGCGCTGCAGCTCGGGGTCGAGGGTCAGGACGACGTTGTTGCCTGGCTGGGGGCCGCCGGAGATCTGGTTTATCAGTTCGTCCAAGGTGGCTGGCTCGGCCGTGCCGGAGAGGTTGGAGTTCTCCCCGATCTCGATGCCGGTCGCCCCGTACTTGGTGCTCCAGTAGCCAACCACGTTCGAGTACAGCTCTCCCTGCGGGTAGAAGCGATCGTAGACGGTGCCGCTCTCGCTCTCATGTCCCACGCTCCTCGCCAGCACCGTCTCGCCGTCGCCAGCGAGGATCAAGCCTCGCGGCGCCGATATCGCCCTCTGGGTCTGGAGCCCGTTCTCTGGATTGTTGGCCAAGGATTCCCTGGCGTAGACCTGCCAGTAGGCCATCATCCCGACCAGCGCCACGAACCCGGCCACGAAAATGTAGAAGGTCCGCCTGACGTGCGCGTTCACGACACTACCTCGTAGAGGGGCTCCTCGGCCTCGCGCCGACCGGCCCTCTCGGAGATGACCAGAAGCAGGGCGGTCAGGATGAAGTTGCCAACCACAGACGAGCCACCGTAGGAGACGAAGGGCAGGGTGATGCCGGTCAGAGGTATCGCCTTCGTGACCCCGCCGACGATGATGAGCGTCTGCAGCGCGAACATGGCCGTAAGCCCGAAGGCGAGAAGCTTCGAGGCCTCGTCCTCGGCGAGGAGCGAGATCTTGATCCCCCTGTATACGAAGGTGAGGAAGGCCAAGAGCACCGCCGTCGCCCCAAGCAACCCCAGCTCGCTCGCTACTGCAGAGAATATGAAGTCCGTCTCGACCTCGGGGATGGTCTGGGAGAAGCCGGCCCCAAGGCCCGTCCCCGTAAGGCCGCCGTCGGCGATGTTGAAGATGCTCTGGAGGATCTGGAACCCCGCCCCGTCAGGGTCCTGCCACGGATCGAGCCAGCTCTGCAC
>DASZKL010000007.1:0-7709 GCA_035947015.1 Rubrobacteraceae bacterium | reverse complement strand
CCCAGGGCATTGTCATACCAATCGCATGGCCTGTCAACCGCACGTTATCTACGGGCTCGGTGGAATCTAGCGGGATCCGCTGTTCGCTAAGAGCTCACGTCCGAAGGCATCGGCGAGAAGCTGCAAGCCAGGTTTGAGGCCACAGGCTTCAGGTTTGAGGCCACCGTCTTCAGTTCGAGTGGCGGTCTCGTCCTCGGTTATCCGCGCGCGGACGCGCTCGGCCTCCCTCAAGACCATCGCGAACCTGGTGCGCTCCTCCTCGGTCATGTCGGTCTATACCCCGTCAGGGAGATGTCTCATCTCCACGCGCTCGCGGGTACCGCGTCCACGCGCGATGCCGTCGAGAGTATGTCGGGCAGTTCGATCGTCACCCGCTGCAGCGTCTCGAGGAGCTCGTCGCTCAAGAAGCCCCTATCGAGGAGGCAGCGCGCCGAGTCATGATTAGCGGGCTCGTGGTCCTCGCAGAAGGGACAGCGAAGGTGGTGAGACTCGGTGCTTATCGAAGATTGCACTTACCTCATCTCCTTTCTCTGACGTCGTTACCCTTCGAGGGGAGTATGTGGCTGGGAGCAAGCTAGCGCATCAGCCAGGTGGCCAAACTTTCGTATGCCGATCGGCCAGTTTTCGACCGGTGAGCGTGATCCGAGAGCCGCTCACGCGCGTTCGCGTTAAACCGGTGTAGAGGGCACCGGTGAGTCTCGCCAGGCCTCCCGGCTTGCCCGCCGGTCTTGACAGCGCGCTCGGTACGATTCGAACCTGACTGCTCCCCTCGAGCTCGCGCACCGGCTCGGAAGTAGCACCTACCTTGACACACCTGACCCGCGGTTTTATATTGTGAATACTAAAAATACTCAATAGATATGAGGGAGAGGATTTCGTGAGGTTCGCCCTTTGATAGTGGTGAGGTAAGGGAGGAGGATCGGTGGGCTCGAGGTTTGCCGGGGGAGGTCTGCACGTGAGCGGACACAGGGTGAGCGAGCCGCCCTGGCATGAGGACGAAGGAGGGGAGGACGTGAACAGCTTCGCGAAGAGCCTCTGGCTCGCGAAAAGGGAGATAAAGAGGGCGTGGCTCTCGTACGTGCTGAGTGGCTTGTTCGTCCTGTTCCTGGGCTTCTCCGCCCTGGTGAGCCTCTCCGGCGTCTTCGAGCTGGAGGGCTTCGGAGCGGGAGGGCAGAGGATGGAAGAGCGCTTCAACGCCTTCTTTGCCGACTTTCTCTTCCTACTGGTATGCGCCTTCCTTGGGGTGAACGTGATCTCCGGAGACTACACGCCCGACAGGCATGACACCTGCTCCTCGAGGCTGGTCTTCCTCAGGAGCCTGCCGGTCCCGGCGGGGAGCCTCGTGGGAAGCCGCGCGCTGTGCATGCTCCTAGCGCTCGTTCCGGGTGTTACGGCGTTCTTCTTGCCTGCTTTGTATCTCACGGATCCCGGGGAGCTTGGGACAAAGCTGTCGTATCTTCCTTTCGCCGGGGTCTGGATCGGCTACAGTCTCCTCGGGTCGGGGCTGTGGTTGATCCTCGAGCTGACCGTGAGCGGCAAGATCTACACCCTCATCTCCTTCGGCTTCGCCGCATCGCTCATGGCCGGCGTTGCCCTTCTCGAGTGGATTCTTGATCTGAGCCTGGTGGAGAGGACGGCGCAGCTGGCTCAGGAGGGCTACGGGGCGCTTCCCGCCATCTTCTCGATCCTGGCCGGAGGCGTGGCCTTCGCGTTCCTGTTCCGCGCGGCAATTCAGCGCCTCGAGCAGAGAGACTTCTCAGCATGAACGGGGAGTCCACGCAGCCGCACGTCCCCTTACACCTCTCGATGGACGACCCCGAGCCGATGTACCGCCAGATCGAATCGCAGCTGCGCGGCTTCATCTTGAGCGGCGTTCTCCAGCCGGGGACAAGACTTCCCACCATCAGGGCGCTGGCCCATGACCTCTCGTGCAGCGTCATCACGACGCGCCGCGCCTACGAGGACCTCGAGAGAGATGGCTTCATCCGCACCAGGGTGGGCAGGGGGACGTTAGTTGCGGAGATTCCCGAGGAGAAGATGAGCGCCTACCGCCGCGAGGCGGTGGATGGCGCCTTGAGAGAAGCCGTCAGGGCCGGACGGCGCGCCGGTCTCAGCGAAGAGGAGTTGCGCAGCATCTTCGAAGAGACGTTGCAAGGTGAAGATACCAGCGTCCATCAAGGGGGCACGACGTCATGACAGGTACACCGATGATCTCACTCAGGGCCATAAGGAAGTCCTACGGGGACAACTTCGAGCTCGGGCCGGTGGACCTGGCGATAGAGCCTGGCTACGTCGTCGCGGTCGTGGGTTCCAACGAGAGTGGCAAGAGCACCCTGATGAGGATGCTCATGAACCTGGTCCAGCCCGACTCCGGTGAGCTCATGCTCTTGGGTGGCACATACCCCGACGACGAGGTCGCGATAAAGCAGAGGGTGGGCTACGTCCCCGAGCGTTCGCTGGGTCACGACGAGATGAGCGCGAACTCTTTGGGAGAGTTCGTCTCCCATTGGTACCCGCGGTGGGATGGGAGGCGCTACGAGGACCTCCTCGAGCGCGCTCGTATAGAGCCGAACGAAGAGTTCGGCAAGCACTCTAGAGGCGTGCAGCGCCGTCTTGCCTTCGCGCTGGCCTTGGCCTCCGGGTGCGAACTCCTCCTCCTCGACGAGCCCACGGCTGGTGTGGATCCCTTCGCCCGCAGGGAGATGCTGGAGGAAATCACGCGCTTCATGGACGGCGGAGTCGGGAGGACGGTCCTGTTCACGACCCACGTCATGGAGGAAGTTAGGCGCGTCGCCGACTACGTGGCTCTTCTCGTGGACGGAGAGTTCCTCGGCCTCCACGAAAAGGACGCCCTTCGCGACAGGTGGAAGTCCTTCTGGCTAGATAGAGAGCCGGAGGGAGAGATCCCTGGAGTCGTAGAGGTAGTAGGGGATGGCCCCCCGACACGCATCGTCTCCGACTCGTCCGAGGAGACCGCAAAAGCACTCTCTGCGCAGGACATAGGGATTGTTCGTAGCGGGCGGTTGGACCTGGAGGAGATACTCTCGCACCTCATGAGCCGGAAGCAGGAAAGACGCAGGGCGTGAGTCGCCGCAGGCCTCTCCTTGACCGGAGGGATCCGGCCCTGAGGCAGTGGGCACGTGAGAGAGAAGACGAAACCCTTGGACTTCGACACCACAACAGACAAGGGCAGAGACGGCTCAGGTCGGAAGTCTCGTACCGGTCCCTCCGCACAAAGTAAGGATCGGACCGGCCGGGGAAGTCCCCTAGACACCGCTCACACGCATCGCCCTTCGTCACAGACCGGGCCGGAGGATAGAGTGTTCAGGATCCCTGCGGGCTCGAGGAAGGCGGCCCTCGTACACCTCGCGCTCGCCGCCTGGCGCGCTGGCCTTCTCGACCCCAAGGCTCTCGGAGAGGTCCGCGGCAGGGAGGTGGACGAAGCGGGGTTGCAGAGGGCGCTCTACCGCTCCTCGATGGGCGAGATAGAGCACATCCTCGGCCCAGTTGTGAAGGGTAGTAACGTCATCGTAGAGGGACGCTTGGCAGGCACGGGGCGCACGGCCATAGAGAGGCTGGGAGCGGAGGTAGAGGAGCTCAGGCTCGAAGACCAGAAGCGCTACATAGACATGACCCCTACCATCTTCGTCTTCGGTGCTATAGCCATGGCCATCCGTTACATCTCACTGGGTCTCGACGACCAGGATCTCTACATCCTCGCTGGCATCCTCTTCGCGCTCATGTACGGTTTGAGGCCCTTCTTCTACAAGATGCAGAGGCCAAGGGACACCTAGGGGAAACAGGGTAACGAGCTTGAGGCTAGCAACTCATCTCATCTTCGCCGAGTGCTGCTGGTTCGCAACCTCAGCCGCCCTGGATGTCCACTACGAGACCCCTGCCGTGCTCCTCACCGCGGCTGCCTCCGCCCTGCCCGATGCCGACTACCCGAAGAGCTGGATCGGCCACCAGTTGGGGAGCATCTCGGAGGACCTCAACCGCCTCTTCGGGCACAGGAGCTTCCTGCACTCCTTGCTCGCCCTGGGGCTCGTCACCCTGGTACTCGGCCTGCCGCTGTGGTGGCTAGCCGGAGGGTCCTCCCTGATGGTCGCCGTAGGAGTTGGCTACGGCTCTCACCTCTTCGCCGACATGATGACCGTAAGCGGCGTCCAGCTCTTCTGGCCCTCTCGCCTCATCGCCGTCTTCCCCGGTCGCGACCAGTACCGCATCGTAACGGGGGGCAACTCAGAGAGAGTCTTCGTCGCCTTCGCCCTCCTTCTTGCCGTACTCTTCTACCCCGTCTCCAGGGTGGGCTTCGACGGGCTCATCTACCGCATGGGCGGATATGACCAGCTCTACGGCAGAGTGACGAAGGTGGCAGACGGCGACACCATCACGGTAGAGATAGGGGGCCGCAGCACCCCTGTGAGGCTCATCGGCGTGGACACCCCCGAGACTGTTGCCCCCGACCAGCCTATTGGCTGCTACGGAGAGCGGGCATCCGACTACACGAAGCAGACCCTCACGAAACGCAT
Source organism: Rubrobacteraceae bacterium (assembly GCA_035947015.1). Taxonomy (GTDB): domain Bacteria; phylum Actinomycetota; class Rubrobacteria; order Rubrobacterales; family Rubrobacteraceae; genus JALYGY01. The sequence goes on along the minus strand of DASZKL010000007.1, from coordinate 3,177 downwards.
AGTCAGGCTCGAGATGCCACACATCGGCGACTCGGAGGACACCTACGGACGCACTCTGGCCTACGTCTACCTTGACGCCGATGGCGACGGGGAGTACGAGCACCTCTACAACGAGGACCTGATCGGGCTCGGACTGGCTCGCACGACGGACTTCTCTCACGCCTACCGCCGTGAGTTCGAGCGGTTGCGGCAGGAGGCTGAGGCTCGTGGCGCCGGACTCTGGGGTGCCTGTTCCTCCTCGGACCTTAGTCGCTGAAGCCCTGGGATGAGTAGGGTACGCCCGACATCAGCCCACTCAAAGTGGGGGCCTCATGGGATATTGCCCGGAGCCTAGCTGGAACAACATTGGCGAGAGAGATCGCCGCGAGACTGTCGTTATATAGCCTTGGGCTCGCGAAGCCGAGCGAACTCGAGCAGCGGACCTTCAAGCCGGTCTGCGAGGGCTGGCTCATCGTGACGAAGCTCAGCGAGGAAGGCGCGCGTGGCGGATTCGATCGCTCCGAGCAGCGACTCAGGATCTAGGGAGACGACGAGCGAGTCCTCAAACGGTGTCAACTCTTCGACCGGTAGGTCATCCACGTAGTCGAAGAAGTCGGCGTAGTAGCCACGACGCTCCTGGGCGAGCTTCAGCGTTCGGTTTCGGACTCGCTCGAGGTACCACAGTCCCTGCCAGGGGCGGCCGCGCCGCACAGCGGTGCATGCGTGCAAAACGTCGTGCCATGCAAACCCTGCTTCGCCCGTCCGGTCCGCAGGGTGAGGTGCCCCTTGAACGGGCGTATTGGCGGCTTTCGCAACGCGTCCCGAGCGGTCGAACGCTACCCGCGCCGGACCCCAGATGGAGAAACGCTCGGCCCGGTCGAAAGCTAGATCCAGCTCGAGCACATTCTCGAGCAAGAAGCCGCGCACTAGCGTCTCTCCGAACGCGGTCTCGAAGTGGTGCACGACGGGCAGCAGTTCGTACATGTATTTCACCCAATCGACCGCAACCACCGACAACTCTTCGTCGTCGGCGACTACGACCTCGAGGTCGATGTCGGACCAGCGGTCGGCTTGGTCCGCGAGCGAGCCTACGACGACGACGCCCTCGACGCGGCTGTCGTCCCCCAACAGCCGGGATACCCGTTCGGCTGTCTCCTCTCGCTCTTCTGGTGTGAACAGGAACATACGCCACCATTATTCTATTCGACGCGGGAATGCTCGGTCGCGGTCAGACGCGAGCGTCAACACCCCGCGGCGAAGCTACGAACGAAGGAAAACTTCCACCATCTGCGGGGCCTCCTATGGCGCGCACGACAGGACCTGCGACCCTCTGATTCGTAGTCCCATCGAGAACGTACCCGGGTTCGGCTTCTAGTGCTGCCACGTTGCTGGCTGAGGGGTACTGTTCTGAGATCGTGCCATTGCCGACTATTTGAGCGGCTTATCAGAGGCCGACCGTGAACTCCCAGGTATCCTCCTGGGCCAAAGCGTTGCCCGCCTTGTCCTTTACATCGGCGGTAATAGTAACCTGGTAGGTGGTGTTGTTCGCTAGAGCTCTCTTCGGGCGAAACGTGACCCCTTGAGTTGGTGAGTCGTACACGATCGTGCCGGCGACCGGAGTGCTGGTAGCCTTCTCGACGAGCTTGAAGGTTGTGGTGTTGAAGGTGGCGGGGTCCATGTCCTTGGAGAAGGTGGCAGTGACACGCGCTTCAGGAGGAACCCCTTTGGCGTTAGGGAGTGGGCTAACCGTGGAGATAATGGGCGGGGTGGTGTCGCTGGTTAAGGAGTCTCTGGCCAATGCCTGTGCATCCTGCCTTGCGTCGGCGCTCGTCTTGATGCCAAAGAATGTACCGACCAGACCAACTATTGTTCCGAACAGGGCGCTCAGGAGCGCGAGCACCTGCGTTGGGTCATCAAATACTCGGCTAACGAGTAGCGGGAAAGCGACCAGGAACCCGATGAGGGCCGCTATGATGCCGAGGACCACGACAAAGAAACTTCCATACTCCAGCGACCGCTCCGTTCTCCACGCAAAGATGCCGATCAGGGCTAGTAGACCGAGCACGAGGAGGGTCGAAGCAATTAGAATCCCGAGCACCGTTGTCTGCGCTATTTTCGGCACCGATTCCTGAATAAATATCAACGACAAATTGGCCTCCCCTCTTGCCTTTCGTCGATAGTGCGTGCGTGCGTCGCATACTCTCGGGCGGCGATCCCTCCTCTCTGGCGCTCTACTTCGGTCATGAGCCACCTCTCCTGGTTCCTGCTTCCCCGAGCAGGCAAGGTCCGCTACCGGGCCGGTAGCATAGCTCGCAGCGATGAATTCTCGATGAATCTTCGGGAGATTCCGTCACCCGAAACCCTGTGCCCCTTCCCCCATTTAGAGGGAGGAGAGGAGCGCGCTCGGCAGGGTTTCGGAACCTATCCAAACCGCTATCTGCCTCGACGAGCGACAACGAGTATGTGCGCACTTGCCCCGAGCAAACTAGGCTCTGCCTCCACTCGCCTGATGGCACCTAGTAGCTTCGACCGCCGCAGCGGGTCCTCGAGCCAGGAATCGAGCTCAGGCAAGACCCAGGCAGGGCCCTCGATCCCCACGAGCGCTTCGACTTTGAAGCCTGCCTCCATCACTTCCTCGCGCAACTCTTCGGGGACGTGGAAGTAGGCTGTCGTGAACCACTCGGGTCTTCCGGTCGGGTTGCGATGCTGCCCTTCGCGGACATCGCGCTCGACGATCTCTTCGAAGGTGGGGTCTTCAAGGAAGCCTCGTATTAGACCGTCATAGGTGGAGGCGAAGCGAGAGATCGCCGCCGCTGCGACCACTCCTTCGGGGCGAACGACACGGTAGGCCTCCCGGAGGGCTTGGAGGCGGTCGTCCCGGGAGGTCAGGTGGTAGAGCGGTCCGAGCAGCAACACTGCGTCTACACTATTGTCGTCGCACATGAGCCGCCGTGCGTCACCCACTTCCGCGCTGGCGAGGGGAGCGTCCCGTTGTGAGGCTGACGCCTTTCTCGCCTGATCGATGTGCAGCGGCACCGGGTCGATCAGGAAGACAGAGTAGCCTTCCCTGGCCAACGGTAGCGCGTACACGCCTGCGCCTCCGCCGACGTCGAGTACCGTCATGGGTGGCGGTGGCAGGTATCGAGCGAGCAATTCCCTCGTTCGAAGGTATTCGAGGCGACCAGCCCCGCCGCGAAG
>DASZKL010000006.1:0-5563 GCA_035947015.1 Rubrobacteraceae bacterium | reverse complement strand
CATCACATCATCCGAGATGTCGAAGTTGGCGTAGACCTCCTGGACGTCGTCGTTCTCTTCGAGGGAGTCTATAAGCCTGAGGGTCTGTTTCGCGGTCGCCGAGTCGAGCTCGACGCTGTTCTGGGGCTGCATCGTGATCTCGGCGTTCTCGAAAGCGACGCCCCCCTCGCGTAAGGAATCACGCACCGCCGCAAAGTCCTCTGGAGCGGTGACGATGCGGTAGTCGCTCTCCATCGTCTCGATGTCCTCGGCGCCGGCTTCCAGCGCGAGCTCCATCAGCTCGTCCTCGTCCACGCCTTCTTTAGGGACCAGGATCACACCCTTCCTCTCGAAGAGGTAAGCCACCGACCCGCTCGTCCCCAGCTTGCCGCCGTTCTTCGAGAAGATGTAGCGGACATCGGATGCCGCTCGGTTTCTGTTATCCGTCAGGACCTCGACCATGACGGCGACCCCGCCGGGGGCGTAGCCCTCGTAGGTGATCCTCTCGAAGGTCTCTGCCTCCCCGTGGGCGCCCGTCCCCTTGTCTATGGCGCGCTGGATGTTGTCGTTGGGCATGTTGGCGTCTCTGGCCTTGTGCACCGCGAGGCCCAGCGCCGAGTTCATCTCAGGGTCTCCCCCGCCCTCGCGGGCGGCGACGGTTATGGCCCTGCTCAGTTTGCCGAAGAGCGCCCCTCTCTTGGCGTCCTGGGCACCCTTCTTGCGCTTGATCGTCGACCATTTGCTATGACCGCTCAATGCCGCACACCTCCCGCAAGAAATACTCGTGAAACCTGGCATCGTCCGTAAGCTCGGGGTGGAAAGCCGTCACCAGGATGTTCTCCCCCCGCGCCGCGACGACCCTCCCGTCTACGTCGGAGAGCACCTCGACCCCGGGCCCAACGTCCTCGAAGAAGGGTGCCCGGATAAAGACCCCCCTAAACGGCTCGTCGAAGCCTTTGACGTCGAGATCCTTCTCGAAAGAGTACACCTGCCGCCCGAACCCGTTGCGCTCGACGAGAGCGTTCATGAGGCCAAGGAGGGGCTGGCGCGCACCCGTCGTTGCCGAGGCGGCGAGAACCATCCCCGCGCAAGTACCCCACACGGGCCCCCCCTGGTAGAAGAAGCTGCGGACGCCATCGAGCAGACCCGAGGAGACCATAAGGTTCCCTATGGCCGTGGACTCCCCGCCCGGCACGATGATCCCCGCGAGCCCCTCGAGGTCCTCGAGGGTCCGCACCTCGACCGGCTCGACGCCCAAAGTCCTGAGGATCTCGGCGTGCTCCCGAAAATCGCCCTGGAGCGCCAGAACCCCAACCTTCGGCTCTCCGCCGTTACCATCCACGGGTCGCGAGCCGCTCTCCTTCCGCGAGATCTCCCATCTCCCTGCCGACCATCGCCCCGCCAAGGCCCTTGCTCGCCTCGGCGACCGCCCTGGCGTCCCTGAAGTGGGTAGTGGCCTTCACTATCGCCGCCGCGCGCTTCTCCGGGTCGGCGCTCTTGAAGATGCCGCTCCCCACGAATACCCCGTCGGCCCCGAGCTGCATCATCAGCGCCGCATCGGCTGGCGTGGCGATCCCGCCTGCGGTGAAGAGCACCACAGGCAGCTTTCCGTTCTCAGCGACCCAGCGTACCAGGTCGTAAGGGGCACCCAGAGATTTCGCCTCGGTCATGAGTTCCTCGGAGCCCAGAGTAGTCAGGCGCCTTATACCCCCGACGATCGCGCGCATGTGTCGCACGGCTTCGACGACGTTGCCGGTCCCCGCCTCGCCCTTGGACCGGATCATGGCCGCCCCCTCGCCGATGCGCCTCAGGGCCTCCCCGAGGTTCGTCGCCCCGCAGACAAACGGCACGGTGAAGGCCCACTTGTCCACGTGGTTCGCCTCATCGGCGGGCGTGAGCACCTCCGACTCGTCCACGTAGTCCACCTCGAGGGCTTCGAGGACCTGGGCCTCGACGAAGTGACCTATCCTGGCCTTCGCCATAACGGGGATGGTGACCGCTTCCTGAATCTCGACGATCTTCTCCGGGTCGCTCATCCTGGCGACGCCGCCCTGCGCCCTGATGTCGGCCGGCACCCTTTCGAGCGCCATCACCGCAACGGCGCCGGCCTCCTCGGCTATTCTGGCCTGCTCCGCGTTCACCACGTCCATGATGACCCCGCCCTTGAGCATCTGGGCCATCCCGCTCTTGACCCTGAAGGTGCCTATTGACTGACCATTCTCCGTCATACGCTTCTCCCGCTGGTTACTAGAATCTGTAAGGGATATCTTACTACCGGTACCCCTGCGCGCCAAACGCCGGCGGATCGCTAGTCTATCTCGATACGCTCTCGCGCGGACGCCTCTTCTTCCGGCCGCTTCTCCGGCGTAACTAGCGACCCGACGCCTCTCAGAACCTCGATCCCGGCGCGGCTAAAGTGACGCGCCGCCCGCACGCGCCGCTCTCCCGGAACGAGCAGGTACGCCGCGAGCCCGAGCAGCGGGTATCGCTTTTTCGGCTCATCAGACCTCAATCGCGCAGCCTCACTGTTAGCCCGCCCTCCTCGATGCTTGCCCCCGCTGCATGAAACCGGGCGATCGAGTCCGGGAGCAGGATGTTCCGCCTGTAGCCCCCTACCCGTATGAAGAGCTCCGGACCTTTCTTCCAGAGATCTACGGTCTCCTTCTCCGCAAGGGGCAGGTTAAGGATCACGTCGTACCCACCACCGTTTTTCACTATCTCGTGTGTCGCCTCCCGGAAGAGCATCGCAAGGGGATCCACCTCCTCGAAGACCTCGCTGGCCAGGGCGTCTAGGGCTTCGAGGCCATACATCTCGCGGTCGAAGAGACGAGCCTTGAGGATCGGTATCGGGGAGAAAGAGGTCTCTATTGTCTCCAGGTGCTCTCGCTGGGCCTCGCGCCAGCGGTCGAAATAAGGGTCGGAGATCTCCTCCGGCAGGAGCCGGTTGACGACCACGGCATCCACCCCGTAATCGTAGAGGTTGAGGTAGGTATAGGCGCGGCGCGCCTCCGCGATCACCATCTTCTCTGCGTTGACCACTAGGCGCACGGAGGCGTTGTCACGGTCGGTCAGGATCTCCTCGACGCCGACGATAGCCTCGTAGAACCGCTGCCCTGCGGCGAACACACTGTCCTCGGGGAATGGTGGGAGGGAACTGGCCCTCTTGGCGAACGGCCGAACCAGCTTCGCGGCGCGGCGCTGGATCGGCAAGATCTTCTCGACGTACCAGCTCATCTGATCCGGCAGACTCAGGAGCTTCAGGGTCTCCCCCGTGGGTGCCGCGTCCACTATGAGCGCGTCGTAGAGACCCTCGCGGTGGTGGCGCCGGACCATAAGGAGGCCAAAGAGCTCGTCCATACCCGGCAGGAGCGCCAACTCCTCGGCGGCCAGGGTATTCGCACCCTGCCACTCGAAAACGGTGCTTATGTACGCCTGGATCTCGGCCCAGTTGTCCTCGATCATTGCCGTGTAGTCGATCTCCTGAGCCCACGCTCCCGACGCCATCTCCTTCGGGTCGGGTCCTACCTCACTATCGAAGGCATCGGAGAGAGAGTGCGCGGGATCTGTGCTCATCACGAGCACCTTCTTGCCCGCGCCCGCCGCCTCCAGGGCGGTCGCCGCCGCCACGCTCGTCTTGCCGACGCCGCCCTTTCCGGTGTAGAGGATCGTTCGCATGGTTGCGGAGGGCTAGATCTGTCCCCCTCTATGCCGATACGGCTCGCGGAACCGCTGCTGCTCCTCGACGGTCCGGATCGCCTCGGGCACCGCCTCGAGCCTTCCTCTTGGGATGGGGTCGCCGCTGTCGTCGGAGAGACCGTAGGTGCCCTCCTCTATCTTCTGGAGCGCACGATCTACGTATTTGAGCCGCCGGTCGACCTGCTGCTCGACGGTCGCGTCAAGCTCGCGCGTGAACAGGGACTGGCTCATGTCGCCGGAATCGTGCTCCGTGAAATCTTCCTCCTCTTCGGCACGAAAGCGCTCATCATCCTGCAGTCCGTCGCGCACCCGCTCCAGCTCGACCCTGAGATCTTGCAGTCGCTGCTTCTGCTGCGCGATGAACTCCTGCTCTAGTTCGTTGTTCGCCAACGTTCCTCCTGAATCCTTGATGACAAGATGTTATGCCGTCTGCTGGTCCCTACTTTACCCTGATTCCTCGCCACGGACACCCTCGCGCGCTCATGCAGTAGCCGACGCTCGCACGCGCGGTTTCGCCCCTGGGGGCGGTCCTTGCGGCCTGCGGCCCCACGAGAGTAGCCGCTCGAGGCGGGTCAGGCGCTGCTGCGCGGGCTTCGGCTGCTCCCACAACTCGACGCGGAGCGCGCCTTCTTGCGCGAAGACCCGCACGTGCGTCAGCACGAACCTAGACACGAAGACCGGCGGGCCCTTCAGGCGTGGCGAGACAGGCTGGAGTTGGCGCAGGAAGCATCCCGAGTTGACCATGACGGCGCGCCCACCGTCCTGCCTCTGGGCCTCTGCGAGTGAAGGGAGGTGCGTATGCCCGGAGACGAAGACGTCGATGGTCGTGGGATCCAGGGAGGGGTTCATCGGCGACCTTCTCTCCCCCTTTAGGATGGCCCTGATCTGGTTCTGGGATGCCTCGGCTGGCGAGTAGTGTGGAGCGCCTCCCGGACTCACGTTGCCCAGTGCCCTGCGGACGGCGTGCCGGATCACCACGAAGAAGAAGGCGAAGATGAGCACTATTACGAGCCCGAAGACGGTGATGTCGAGGAACAGCTCGTGCACGCGAGGCAGCTCCCGCCTGGCGCTGAAGAAGTCGACAGCATCCCCCGCCGAGAGCGCGAGGAAGTACGCCGCCACCCTGTAGATCACGTACGCCACAAGCAGTGGCAAGAGCAGGTAGGATGCTACTTTCCCCGCGAAGTCGTAGAAGTAGCGGCTCGTGACCCATCCGGGGATCGCCACCAGCGGGTAAACCATCTTTATCTCGGAGAGATCCAACCCCGGCGACACCTCACCCAGAGGTGCGACGCGCCGGGTGAAGTCCATGACGACGTGGTGTCCGAGCGGCGTGTCGAGCCGGTCGTGGTAGTCCTCGACTATGTTCGCGGGGTCGAGCTGGTTGCCGTGCTCGCAGTAGATCACTCGCCTCTCGCCCCCCACCTCCATCGACGCAAGGTAGTAGTAGGCGAACTCGTCTACGAGCCCTCGCTCCCGCAACGTCTTCTGTATCTCGGGGTTCCAGAAGGACTCCGCGTCGTGGTTTCCGGGTAGGTAGATCACACGCCTCCCCTCCCCAGCCCGGAAGCGCTCGAGCGCAGCGAAGAGTTCGACGTATTCTTGACGCTCTATCGTCAGCGAGGCCCGGTCCATCCCCTCGGGCACACGGCCTATCTGCAAGAAGTCGAAGAAGTCGCCGGCCAGGATTAACTCGACGGGACCTTCGTGTCCCCCGAGTTCCTCGAAGAGCATCTCTAGCTCCACAGGGGACTCGAACCCGTCACAGCCCGGGTCCCCGCCGATGTGGGAGTCCGAGACAAAAACGACCAGCGTATCGTTGCTAAGCTCGACCATCTATAGAAGACTAACTGAACCCTGATACCTGAAGCCCAAAACCTACAAAAAA
>DASZKL010000005.1:0-2269 GCA_035947015.1 Rubrobacteraceae bacterium | reverse complement strand
ACGAGGAGCCGCTGCTGCTTCATCGCGCCCTCTACCAGCTCGTCTATGTCGTCCTCGTCGTAGCCGAGCTCCCTGACCCCGCGCGGTGCCCCGATGTCCCGCATCAACTCGATGATCACGTCCGGCAGCGTGTTCTCGTCGGCTCTCCCTATCCTCTCACCCGAGAGCAACTCGGCGACGTGGCGGTGCCGATCCGGGTCGGACGGGTATGTGAACCGGAACGCAGCCGGAGCGGTCACGATGACCGACCACCCGTGCGGGACGAAGGGGTGATCCTTGGGATAGCCGGGGGGCTGGTACTCGTGCTTGAGGCCAGCTATTGGGTATGCGCACGCGTGCGGGATGTGAACCCCCGCCGAGCCGAAGCCGATCCCGGCTAGCGAGGCACCGAGCATCATCGCCCCGCGCGCCTCTATGTCCTCGCCGTTCTCGACGGCGCGCCGCAGATACTGGCCGCCGTACTCGAGCGCCTTGGCCGACCATATATCCGCTACGGGGTTCGCCCCCTGGTAGGGCGGCCTGTCGTCCGGGCTCTCGGGCTTCGGGCGAGCATCGTATGGCCTGGAGAGGTAGGACTCTGCGGCGTGGCAGACGACGTCGAGGCCGCAGGAGGAGGTCACCTCCGACGGCATCGTCACCGTGAGCAACGGGTCCACGACCCCCCGGTCGGGGCGGAGATAGGCGTGGGAGATCCCGGTCTTCACCCTCTGGTCTGGGATGTCCAGTATCGCGACCGTCGTAGCCTCGGCCCCGGTGCCAGCGGTCGTCGGGACCGCGAGCAGTGGCTTCAGAGGCGAGGGAGGCTTCTTCCCGCCGCCGACCGGCGGGTTCACGTAGTCCATGATCTCCCCGCCGTGGGTGGCGATGAGGTCGCTGACCTTCGCCGTGTCTATGCTAGTCCCGCCGCCGACCGCGACGAACCCGTCGAACTCCCCGCCCGAGGCGAAGTCCGCCGCCGCCTGCAGCGAATCCCCCGTCGGCTCTACCCTCGCTTTGTCCCAGACCTCGACCTCTATGCCCTCGCCCTCGATCAGCTCCTGGATGCGAGGGGTTATGCCGGCAGCCACGACCCCGGGGTCTGAGACGAGCATCACCCGGCTCACCCCCATCCGTCTGACCTCCCAGCCGACCTCCTCGGCCGCCCCCGGCCCATACTTCAGGGGTGTGGCCTCCATGGTGAAGATGGTCTCGTTGCCGTTAGCTTGCACGGTAGCACGCCTCCTTTCCCCTTCGGAGAAATTGCCTATCCCCTCCATACCCTCTTCCGCCGGCCAATATACGTGCGGTGCGCGAGGCGCGCAGTATGTGTTTTCAACATATACGTTCCTTTATTCAGTATAATCGTGGGAAAGATCGCCCCGGCGGGTATCTGGCAGGGCTGGTACCGACGAGGGCAAGAACTCGGCGTAGGACGAGGAGGTTTTCGGTTTGGCGGAAGAGAGACGGCGTGGGGCGATCATGGATCCGGCGGAGCTCTGGAGGCAGTGGTTCGAGGCCGGCTCCGGGGTGTGGGCCGACATGCTGCGAGGGCCGGGAGGGAGCTACTTCGACCCTTACGGCCTCTACAGGCAGTGGTTCGATGGCACGCGGCAGCGGATGATGGGCGCTCCGGCAGGGGGGGCCGAAGGCGCAGATCCGCAGGAGATGTGGCGCAAGTGGTTCGATGCGACCGTCGAGTCCTGGGAGAAGTCCGCGGAGCTTGGTCAGGAGATGCTTGAGATAACCCCGCGTTGGATCGAGATGCTTGACCAGGCACGGACCAACCTGATGAGCGCGGGGAGCTTCCCGAAGGACCCGCTGGAGTTCGCCGTGCAGTGGTACAACGCCACGAGCGGCCCGTACTCCGAGTTCGTCCACGACGTCATCGAGCGTGAGGAGTTCCTCGAGTCCGCTAGCCGCTGGATGCAGAACTACGCGAGCTTCTACAATGTCTTCAGGCGTCGCTCCGAGGAGTACCTGAAGAGCCTCCAGATCCCTGTGCGCTCGGACATATCGCGGGTCGCTGGACTCGTCGTGGCGCTCGAGGACAAGGTGGACCGTATCGAGGAGGCCTTCGAGGAGTTCGAGTACGGGTACGCCAAGCCGGCGACCGCAGAGGAGCTCGGCGAGCTCGAGAGGCGGCTCGACAGGGTCGAGGGCAAGCTGGACCGGCTGCTTTCGGTCCTCGAGAGCGACTCGACCAACGGCAGCGAGGTAAAGGCGACCGACGCGGCCCGGCGCGAGGCCAGGAGGCTCGGCGTGGACTTGACGGAGATCGAGGGGACTGGGA
>DASZKL010000004.1:0-5604 GCA_035947015.1 Rubrobacteraceae bacterium | reverse complement strand
CCCGCGAGCAGTTCGCCGTGGTAAATGGTCTCCTGCGGGACCCCTCCGTAACCGAGGTCGTCAACGCGTGCGACGCGGGGAGGGAGGGAGAGCTCATCTTTGCCTACCTCTATGGTCTCTCCGGCCGCAAGACCGGCTTGTTGCAGCCGGAGAGACCATAGAGGTAGGCGAAGATGAGCTCTCCCTCCCTCCCCGCGTCGCACGCGTTGACGACCTCGGTTACGGAGGGGTCCCGCAGGAGACCATTTACCACGGCGAACTGCTCGCGGGTCTTCCGGTTGACCCTTACCTTGAACCTCTCAGGCAGGATGGGCAGCGTCTCCAGGCGCCACTTCTTGTGCTGCTCGCCGTATGCGTCGGGTGGGGCGAGCTCAGCCAGGTGTCCCAGCGCCCACGTGACGGTCCAGCCGCTCCCGACGAGGGCACCGTTCTGCCGACGGTGCCTGCCCAGCGCGCTCGCGACGTCGCGCGCGACCGAGGGCTTCTCGGCGACTATGAGCCTCATGAAAATGAGTATACGGCAGGAAGCCGGGATAACAGCGGTGAGAGTTGGCGCTTTCCCCGTCCCCTCGCGTGAACCGGCCTACTGACCCTACAAGCCGAACACCCGCTCCAGACCCCTCCCGACGAGCCACTCGACGGCTCCTCCCACGCCGTGCGCCACCAGCCAGAGGCTCCCTCCCACGGTCGCGGCATAGAGTACGCTCCGGCTTCGCGAGCCCGGGTACCTCTGGTCGAGGTAGCGCTTCAGAGCCCTCTGGTCCTCCTCGTCCGGTAGCCGCATATTGAGCCACGTCCCCCACGCCGCCTCGGCGCCAGCCCGCTTGTCGGCGGTATCCCGCTCGGGGGTCAGATAGCGCGCGAGCGGAAAGAACGGGCTCTCCCCGCTGCGCAGCGCTCGCACCGCCACGTAGCCGAAAAACAACCCCCACAAGCCGTTCAGGACCGAGTACCACAGCGGCAAATCGCCTCCGAACGCCCAGACCACGAGCGCCAGCCCGAGTGCGGCGAGCGCCAGCCCCGCGTCGAACAGGCGTGCCAGACGGGGGCTGGCTGCGAGAGCGGGCCTCCACAGGACGAGCAGCACAGGCAGCGCCACCAGCGCGATCGCAGCGCCCGTCGGAACGCTCACGAGCTCCTGGGGGTTGCGTCGCAGCTCGGCCCAGCCGCCTGCGTCGAGGAAGAGGTAGCGGGAGACGGTGGCGAGGGTTGCGAAGACGTAGGCGAGCAAAGCCACCATGAGGCCGGCGAAACCGACCAGCACCGCCCTACGCGCTCTCCGCCGGTCATCTGTGAGGAAGAACGCGACCAGGGCGGACATCCCCACCACCATGCCGGTCTGGAGCCCAGCGTTCGTGGCAGCGTACCAGATGTCTATAAGGTTGGATCCCTGGACCGCGCGCACCAGTGCCGGCAGGGACCCGAAAGCGAGTTGCCACACAAAGGCCAGGAGAGTAGCCGCCGTCACCAGCGCCCATCCCCACTCCCTTTGCTGCGTGCCCTCCTGCTCGGGCGGTACGGACCAGTCGATGTAAGGGACCAACGCCTCGGCCGTGTCGTGGTCGATGCCCTCGACCCGGCTCAGATCCTCGAGACCTCGAAGGTAGCCGTGCTCCTCCCTGTAGGCCACGATAAGCCGGGCCTGCTCCGGTTCGATTCCGGAGAGGGACTCGTTCAGCTCATCGGCCCCTGCCGTATTGATCCTAACGCGAGCATCACCCACAGAGTATGACCTCCAATCGGCATTGTACACACACCCGGCTGCGGGCCAACGAGAGCATCCGGGCCAAAAACTCAGCTTCCCAGTCGGCAGACGTGACCGCAGGAAGCCGCCAAGAAGGGTAGGGAAAGCGCGGCTCGCTTCTAGTCTCAATTCATCAAGCGTCTGGGAGCAGGAGAATTCCAGGAAGGTCAGCTTCGGATTGGGGAGCGCGTCAGCGTAAGGAGGGTTATGTCGTCCTCCTGCTCCCAGCCCACTCCGGTGAAGGAGTAAAGCTCCTCCAAGAGAAAGTCCCCTAGCGACCTCTCTTCACCGTGCTCTGCGACCAGCTCCCGCAGCCTAGAGAAGCCGAACATCTTGCCATGGGGGTCGTGGGCCTCTACCAGCCCGTCGCTGTAGAAGAGGGCTGTCTCGCCGGCTTCCAGGACGGTCTCCTTCTCCTCGTAGCTCATCCCGGGCATCAACCCCAGGGGCATCCCCCTCGCCCTTAACTCTTCTGCGTCGCCGTCACGGTGAAGGTAAGGTGTGTCGTGGCCCGCGTTGGCGTACCTCAAGCTACCGCTCTCGGGGTCGAGTATTGCGTAGAAGCAGGTTACGAACATGTTGGGAGGGATGTCAATGACCAGCGGGTCATTGACCCGTCTCAACACCTCCCCAGGCGAGTTGGAGGCTTGGGTGACAGCACGTAGCATGCTGCGGGCGCTTGCCATCACAAGCGCTGCGGGAACCCCCTTGCCCGTTGCGTCACCAACGACGAGACCCAAGTATCCGTCCTCTAGCTCCAAGAAGTCGTAGAAGTCGCCACCTACCTCTCGGGCTGGCCGATAGTGTGGGGTTAATTCCCAGCCCTCCAGTTCGGGCACTTCCTCGGGTAGTGAAGCTTGCTGGATGCTTCGTGCTACCCTGAGCTCCTGCTCTATGCGCTCTCGCTCGATCCTCTCTTGCTCTAGACGCTGCCGCGTTGCCTCCAGAACACCCGTACTTTCGTTCCACTCCTCTACGACCTTGCCCTCCACTATGCGGTCGATGACGATAGCAGTCGTCTTGATCACCATTCCGGTAGGCGCCAGGCCCAGAAACTCCCCTCGATCGTGGGTGCGACTGATCGTGAGGCGTGTTATCACCTTATCCCCTTCGGCTGCTTGATCCTCGATGTTCATACTGACGTTCGAGAAGATGGCAGGTTCCTCAGCGACAGACCGTATGAAGCCCTCGCGACCAGGCTCTTGGTCAGGTTGCAAGCTGTGATCGACGAAGTCGGGGGCGAGCAGCTCTTCTAGCGTGTCCAGGTCAGCATTGGCCTGCGCCTCCAAAAAGCGGCGGGCCAAGGCCTTATTCTTCTCTTCGACCTCCGACACCGGAGCTTCCTCCTCGTTGCCAACCCACGTTTCATGGTCGGGGAACCTCATGCATGATGCCACCCGGAGTCGTCAGGTGCATTGACCGCAACCTTATTCACCGAAGGGATCGCAGGAGTCTACGAAGCCTTGCGGGCGAGTTCTTTATCGATGCGCCCCTTATCGAAGCCCACGATCCAGGTGCTCCCGATCTTGATCACCGGCACGCCGGTCTGCCCCGTCTTGCGGACGATGTCGCGGGCGGCCTGCTGGTCCCGCTCTACGTTGATCTCCTTGAACGGGATCCGGCGTTCCCGGAAGTATCGTTTTGCCCTACGACACCAAGAGCATGTGGACGTGCTGAACAGCACCACCCTGGACATACCATTGCCTCCGAATCGTCCTCGCTGCTGCGGTTATACCTCGGGAGAATTATACCCGGATGAGGAAGTCTCTTATCGCGTCCACCGTGGTCTTCGGGGCCGAGTAGAGGATATCGTAGTGGTTGGTGTCCTCGACCTCCACGAGGGCGCAGTCCGGGATGGTCTCCTGCATCAGGCGGGCGTCCTGCGGGGGAAGAATGAAACCGTTATCGGATCCTCCCAGACCGACGGTCGAGAGCAGCACGAGGGTAGGGCATCGGATGCGAGGCCACAGCTCAGAGAGCGGGAAGCCGTGCATCTTCTCCCGGTCGTAGCTGACGGTTTCGAGGTCGGCGTGGTGGCGCCACCCGCCGTCGGTGGGCCGCACATCGCCGGCGTAGTACCGCTCGAGGTTCTCGTCCCAGCGGTCCTCGAAGTCGGGGAGGCCCTTGAGATACTCGACGTACGCCTCGCGGGAAGGATATGTTCTCTCGAGGCGTTCGACGACCGGCGAGAGCAGGGCGTCCACGTCGTCGGTGACGTTGGAGCCGCCGTCCACGAGGACGAGTCTGGAGATCCTGTCGGGATGGTTGGCTGCGAGGTGAACACCGATCATGGCCCCGAGCGAATGCCCGGCGAAGGCGACCCTATCGAGCCCCTCCCGATCCATGAGCTCTACGAGGTCAGCGGTGTGGGCCGGTATGCCGGCCGTTCCATCCACCCGCCCCGTGGCTCCCCGGCCCCGGAGATCCACGGCCAGGAAGCGCCAGCCCGCGAGCCCCTCAGCTTCCAGCTCCTCGGCGAGCGCGCGGAACGCGTCGGCGCGCCCGGTGAGGCCGTGGACCAGCAGGACGGTGTTGGGAGCGTCAAGGTCTCCCCAGGAGACGATTCTCAGCTCGGCGGGCGCGTCGTCGGTCACGAGGGCGACTCCTTTCTCTGGGATGGCTCAGGATTCTTCGAGCTCGCCACCGAGCACCACCTTTGCAGAACCCATGCGCGGTTCCCTTGGGAACTTCTCCAGGGTGATCCCCACCTGCTGATAGTCGCTGGCTTCCTGGGGCACGCTCATGTAGAGCGTCTCCGTGCCCTCGGCGCCTACCGTGAATGTGCCCGCGCTGACGCGCCCACCCTCCTCCCCGAACCATAGCTCGTAGTATTCGTCCTTCCCCGGGCGGGGCAGCCCCCAGACCTCCAACTCCGCCTGGGCGTTGGGGTCATCTCTGTGCACCTGCAACTCTCCACCGGCGCGGGGGGCGAGATCCGTCGGCTCCAGGGTGGCGGAGGCTACCTCGTCTCGCCCGAATATCTCGGACGAAAACAGCACCCCCAGCACGGCTAGCACGCAGAGGATGGCCGCAGCTGCTACGAGCGGGATCCGGCTCGTCTCGCGGCGCGGCAACCCCGTCAAGACGCGGCTCTTGAGCTCCTGCGGTGGCGTCTCCATAGCGCTCGCGAGGTCAGCCAGGCGCTCGTGGGCGACGCTGAGATCCCGCGTCTCCTCCCTGCAAGGTGCGCACTCTGCCAGGTGCTCCTCGACCTCACGTTGCTCCTCCGCGCCAAGGGCGCCCATGACGTACGGCCCGAGGAGATCCCTCACCTCCAGGTGTTCGCTCATCGGCGGATCATCCCTCCTCGTCCCCGAGCATGCTCTCGCGCAGGGCGCGAAGCGCCGCCGAAGTGCGGCTCTTGACGGTCCCGAGGGGCGCGCCGGTGCGGCGGGAGATCTCGCTCTGCGAGAGACCGTGGAAGTACGCGAGGCTCAGCACCTCCCTGTGGGCCGGGGAGAGCTGCGAGAGGGCCGAAGCTACGTCAAAGCTCCGTGAGAGCTCGCCTGTGGGGTCCTCCTCCCGCGGCTCGGGATGCGACGCGTCTCCTACGGTGCGGACTCTGGCGCGTCGGCGACGGATCAAGTCCGTCGCCCGGTTGCGCGTGATGCGGTACATCCAGGTCGCGAAACTCGCCCGCTTCGGGTCGAAGCCCCCAGCCCCCCTCCACACGGCTGTGAAGACGTCCTGGACGAGGTCTTCCGCGAGCACCCTATCCCCCAGGTAGAGCACCCCGGCACCGTAGATCAGAGCCGCGTAGCGGTCGTAGAGCTCGGAGAGAGCGCGCTCGTCATCGGCCTCGGCCACCCGCCGTACCAGAACCTCGTCCGAGACGTCGCTCATTCCGAACCTTCCACTAC
>DASZKL010000003.1:0-4614 GCA_035947015.1 Rubrobacteraceae bacterium | reverse complement strand
GACGATCCCGCATCGGTTATCGAGACCCTGGCCGAGAGGATGGGGGGCGTCGTGCCCGAGGACGCCGCCGGGCTCCTCGTGGACTACGTGGATCGCACCCTGCGCAGCAGGACCTCAGGGGTGCTCTTCTTCGCCATCCTGCTAGTCCTCGGGTCGGGCTCTGCTGCCTCGCAGGCTATCGTCAAGGCCGCCAACCGGGCCTACGAGGTGCGGGAGACCAGGCCACTCTTCAAGATATGGGGCATCTCTATCCTGATGGGCCTGGGGGTGACGCTCCTGGTCGCGGCTCTGGTCTTCGCAACCTTCGGCCCCGAGATAGGGGGCTACGTGCGAAGGCTTACCGGGCTGCCCGGCGTCTTCCTGACCCTCTGGGACGCCCTCAGCTGGGCGCTCGCCTTCCTCGTCGTCACCCTCGCTCTGGCGATCCTCTACTATCTGGCCCCGAACGCCGAGCTGCCGTTCAAGTGGATCACGCCGGGCGGGTTCACGGCCACGGTGCTGATGCTCGCCGCCAGCGTGGCGCTGAACTTATACGCGGCCAACATCGCCCGCTACGACCAGGTCTACGGGCAGCTCGGGGCGGTCGTGGTGCTCATGCTCTGGCTCTACGTCACGGGGCTCACGGTCCTGATCGGGGCGGAGATCAACGCCGTGCTCGCCCGCCTGGCAGAGGAGCGCAAGGGGGTCGAACTCGTCCAGGCGGAGGAGGAGGCTTGATTCGACCCGGGGGTATTCCGGCGCGGGACGGTAAACTAGAAACATCAGGGTTTTCGTACTAGTTAGGAGATTGTTTTGCAGAACGGGGAGATAGTCCGCGCCCTCGAGGACATCGCGACGCTCATGAAGATCAAGGGCGAGGATTACTACCGGTGGCTCGCCTACGAGCGGGCCGCCGAGTCCGTCGGCTCCTTGGGCCGCCCTGTGAGGGAGGTCGAGAACCTCGAGAGGTTGCCCCACGTCGGCGGGACGACAGCTGTGGTCATACGCGAACTAGCCGAGGACCGCACGCCCCAGATCCTCGCCGACCTGCTGGCCGAGATACCGCCTGGACTCGTCGAGATCACGCACCTCCCCGGCGTGGGGCCGCGCACGGCGGGCAAGCTGTGGAAGGAGCTCGGCGTCGAGAGCGTCGAGGAGCTGGCGGACACCGACGAGGAGCAAATATCCTCCCTCGAAGGCTTCGGTAGAAAGAGCGCGGAGAAGATCCTGCGCGCCGCGAAGACTTACAATGCCCAGGAGCGTCGCATGCTGTTGGACCAGGCGACGGCTCTGGCCGAGCACATGCTGGATTTCGTCCGCTCGCACCCTTCCACGGTGCGGGCCGAGGTCGCTGGTTCTCTGAGGCGCCAGAAGGAGACTATTGGTGACCTCGACCTCGTCGCCGCGAGCACCGACCAGAGGGCCCTGGCCGACGCCTTCGCGGAGGCGCCGTTCGCGGATGAGGTCCTCGCCCACGGGCCGACCAAGGTCTTTATCGTGTGCAACGGGGTCGAGATAGACCTCCGGATCGTCGAGCCCGAGGCGTTCGGCTCGCTCCTGCACCACTTCACCGGCGGCCAGGCCCACAACATTGCGCTCAGGGAGCGGGCCGTGAAGATGGGCATCAACATCTCCGAGTACGGCCTCGCCAAGGAGGGGACCGGGGCGTACGAGCCCGTCGCTACCGAGGAGGAACTGTACGGGCGACTCGGCCTTCCGTACATCCCGCCCGAGCTCAGGGAGGACACGGGGGAGATCGAGGCCGCAGAGAGGGGCGAGTTGCCCAACCTCATCGAGGTCTCCGACGTGCGCGGGGACCTGCACGTGCATACGAACTGGTCCGACGGCAAGGGAACCGTCGAGAGCATGGCCGAGGCAGCCATCGAGCGCGGCTACGAGTACCTCGTCTTTTGCGACCATTCGCAGAGCCTCAAGGTTGCGAACGGGCTCTCCCCCGAGCGACTAGAGAAGAAGGTCGAGGCCGTCAGGGAGGCGGACGAGAGATACGGCGAGATCCACCTTTTGTGCGGCTCCGAGGTGGACATCCTGAGAGACGGCTCCCTGGATTACGAGGACGCCCTCCTCGCCGAGCTGGACTTCGTGGTCGCCTCGGTCCACACCTCGTTCAAGGTCGGCGAGAGGGCGATGACCGAACGCATTATCCGGGCGATGAACAACCCTCACGTCCGCACCATCGGCCATCCCACGGGCCGCCTGCTGAATCGCCGCGACCCCTACGAGGTTGACGTCTCACGCCTCATAGAAGAGGCCGCGGCCACGAA
Organism: Rubrobacteraceae bacterium; assembly: GCA_035947015.1. Classification (GTDB taxonomy): domain Bacteria; phylum Actinomycetota; class Rubrobacteria; order Rubrobacterales; family Rubrobacteraceae; genus JALYGY01. The sequence goes on along the minus strand of DASZKL010000003.1, from coordinate 2,353 downwards.
CACAGCCCTCGAGCTCAACTCGTACGTGGACCGCCTCGACCTCTCGGTTCCATACCTCAGGGAGGCCATAAACGCCGGCGTCCGCATCACCATAGACACCGACGCCCACGATGAGACAGCTCTAGGCTTCGTGAAGTTTGGCGTCTCCCAGGCCAGGCGCGCGTGGGTTGAGAAGCCGAGCGTGATCAACTGCCTGCCGTGGGACGAGCTCAAGGAGTACATCAAGCGCGGGAAGTAGGCCGAACCCGCGCAAGGATCCGCTAGTAGATGGATAGCACCGACCGTGGGAGGCTCAGATGGCCTGGATCTACCTGTTCATAGCCGGGATCTTCGAGATCGGGTTCGCCTTGGGCTTGAAGTACTCAGAGGGGTTCACGCGCCTCTGGCCCACCCTTGTCATGGCCGCCTCGGGTGGCCTGAGCTTCTATCTTCTCTCCGTCTCGATGAAGAGCCTCCCTGTGGGGACGGCGTACGCGGTATGGACCGGCATCGGGGCGGCAGGGACAGTCGTCCTCGGCATCGCGTTCCTCGAGGAGTCCGGTGATCTGTTGCGCCTCGTCTCGATCTCCTTGATCGTGGTCGGGATCGTGGGCCTGAGGATCTCCTCGCCTGGTTAGCGAGCGGCACGCATCGAAAAGGCCGGAGCCTAACGGGGGCTCCGGCCTCTCTAAACTCTCAGGTCGCTCTAGGCGCTCCTAGCTGGCGCGCTCCCTTCCCTGTCCTTCTCGGCGACCCAGACCGCCGGGTCCTCGGCCTCTTCTGCCTCACCCTGCTCTTCGAGCCAGCGCTCGGCGTCTATGGCCGCCCTGCACCCGTCTCCGGCCGCGGTGACGGCCTGCCGGTAGCGCATGTCTGAGACGTCCCCCGCCGCGAAGACGCCGGGGACGCTCGTCATGGTGTGCTCTCTCTGGAGGATGTAGCCGCCTTCGTCCATCTCGACCTGACCTTTAAAGATCCCGGTCGACGGCGCGTGGCCGATGGCCGCGAAGAAGCCGTCCACCTCGAGCTCGCTGATCTCGCCTGTCTTGAGGTTCTTGATCCTTATCCCCTCGACGGACTCCTCGCCGAGGACGTCCTCGACGACGGTGTCGGTGATGAAGGTGATCTTGGGGTTCCTCCTGGCCCGATCAAGCATGATCTTGGAGGCCCTGAACTCGTCGCGCCGGTGGATGAGCACGACCTCGCCGGCGAACTTGGAGAGGACGAGCGCCTCCTCCATCGCCGTGTCGCCCCCGCCGACGACCGCTACTCTCTTGTGCTTGAAGAAGAAGGCGTCGCAGGTCGCGCAGCCGCTCACCCCGCGGCCCATCAGGCGCTGCTCCCCGGGGAGCCCGAGCCACTTGGCCTGCGCCCCCGTGGCGATGATGACCACTTTGGCCAGGGTAGGTTCCTCCGCGCCCTCGGCCCACAGCTTGAACGGACGCTCCGAGATGTCCACCCTCTCTACGTTCTCCAGGCGCATCTTCGCCCCGAAACGGGCGGCCTGCGCCTCGAAGTCGTCCATCATGTCCGGCCCAATCACGCCTTCGCGATAGCCAGGGTAGTTCTCGACGTCCGAGGTGAGCATCAGCTGTCCGCCGGCCTCGAATCCCTGGAATACCAGAACGTCGAGGTTCGCCCGCGCGGCATACAGGGCCGCCGTGTAGCCCGCCGGGCCGGAGCCCACGATAACCACATCATGAGTTTCAGACATCTCAAATGCTCCTCTTTATATGATGGTTCTCAACCAATACTATTCTAATACATCGCACAAGCCGAATAGCTTAATCGTTCACACCCCGAGCCGCTTCTTCGCGCCGGTCGCGCGTCACTCCCGTGATATGTATTATTTGAGCCAACTATCCACGAGAATCGGGAGGCGAGAATGGCCGAGCGAGAGAGGCACGCCCACGGCAAACCGGAGGCCGAACGCTATCACGCGGAGTACGTCCCGCTGCCCGGCGGTGAGGAGGGCGCCTCGCTGGTAGCCCTGCAAGAGGCGATCAACGAGAACGCCAGGCACAGCTGGAAACTGATCAGCGTGACCCAGGACCCGACGAGCCAGGGCGTCTTCCTGGTGTGGGACACGACAGGCTTCTTCTCCGGCTAGACCTTCGATACGAAGTCACCCGCTGGCTCGTTGCACGGGCTCGCCCGGTGAACGAGAGGAGAACCCCCTGCTCCGCGTAACGGCTGTGGTCTTCGTAGTCGCCGCTGTCGCCATCCTCCTCTGGCGAGCCGGCGAAGAGCCCATCCGCGCGCTCGAGACCCCCGTCCTCTCCGCGGCCCCCAAGCCCTTACCGCAACCTGCGTCCGAGAGAGCCCAGGAGTTCGAGGAGATGCGGATAGGAAGCTTCGAGCGGCCCGAGGACGT
>DASZKL010000002.1:0-5184 GCA_035947015.1 Rubrobacteraceae bacterium | reverse complement strand
GTCCTCATGACAAGGAGGTAATGGTTTGAGGAAGTTAATGTTGTTGGCTGCGATGCTGGCTATGGTGCTGGCTGCTGCGGCCCCAGCCCTCGCTCAGGGCGACGTGGGCGATGTGAACCAGGGCGATGACCAGTTCAACGTAGGCGACGAGACCGTATACACGGCCGTCTGTCAGAACATCATCGGCTTGTTCCAGGCCTCTGCTGGCCAGGGTGCTGCTGCGGTGGCTGGTGCCTCTGCGGGCGACAACGCGGTAGCGGCCGCTGAGATCGCCCAGGAGCAGAACGTCTCTGTTGCGCAGGCGAACGAGTGCCTCAACGCGTTCTTCGCGAGCGCCAGTGCTGGAAGCACTTCCGCTAGCGCTTCTGCGTCGGCTTCCGCGTCGGCTTCTGCCGGCGGCGGCGGGTCTGCTTCGGCTGCCTCGTCTTCTGCCACGGCGCTTCCTGCTACCGGTGGTATGGTGCCTTCCAGCGTGCTCGCGCTGCGTGCTGGTGCGCTGCTGGTTGGCGGTGGGCTCCTGGCCCGCAGGATCGTTCGGTAAGTAAACCGGACAGAGCAGCACTGCTCTAAGCAGCACTGCATTAGAGGCGGGTCCCTTTTCGGGGCCCGCCTTTTTCGTGTCCGCTCAACGTTGTGCGGCTCCTGGCTAGTCCTGCGCGGGCAGCTTGTATTCGAGCAATGATGCGGATATCCTCATGCGCGGTGAGTAGGTCTTGAGCCGTGTGATCTTCAGAATTGCCGCGGGGTTCCTGGTGGGAGCCCTCGTTTTCCTGGCGGCGTCGCTGTCCCTCTCGGAGTATTACCTCAACGAGGAAACCCGATTGTTAGCGGCCGGCGACTTGCGGGGCGCTTTGGAGGCTGCGCGGATGGCCGCTCGGCTCGATCCCTTCGACCCGGAGCCGCTCGAGGGGGAATCCTTCATTCTGCAACAGCAGGGGCATTACGAGGAAGCCGCGAGTTCTTTGAGGACCGCGATAGAGCGTGATCCCCACAACTACGTGCTCTACCTGATGTTGGGTAACCTCCAGTACACCCGGTTGAACAACCTGGGCTCCGCGGTCGAGAACTACAGGGATGCGGTCAGGCTCAACCCGAACGCGACCGCAGCCAGCACCGTGCTCGCCCAGGCGCTAATGAGGAAAGGAGATCTGGAGGCGGCCAAGGAAGTGTACGAGGGGCTGGAGGAAGAGCGGCGGATCACCTTCCAGGGCCTCTACGACCTGGGTAGGATCTACGTGAGAACCGGGGAACCGCGGAAGGGTCTGGAGTCCATAAAGCGCGCCAAACGGATGGCGCAGATCGGGCTCAACAAGCTGGAAGGACCGCTGAAGACCCAGCGACAGGAGCTCATAGAGTCCATGGACCTCGCCATCGCCGACGCGCTAGTGGTCCAGGGTCGCTACGCCGAGGCCCGCGAGGTAATCGCAGGAAGCTCCTCAGAGCAGGCTCCGGCGCTACTCCAGCTCTTGGATTCGAACCCCAGGGCGTATCATGAAGCGGTGGTGAGCAGTGAGATCTATTAGCCGGCATGGCTGGCAAAAGGAGCGACGAGACGACCTCCCGCTCTCGGAGGTCCTGAACGTTCTGTGGGGACGCCGCCTCCTTGTCGCCGGAAGCATGCTTGTCCTGGTCGTCGCGACAGTGCTCTTCGCCTTGTCCAGGGAGCCGATCTACACCGCAGAGGCGGTGGTGAACATAGAGCCAAGGGAGAGATTGAGCGGCGATGGAGAGCGAACGCTCTTCTTGCAGGAGGTCGTGGGAGCGGTTGCCACGGAGGACCTGCTGCGAGAGGTGATGCGCCGGGCGGGTTGGGAGGAGGGGCTCGCGGAGTTTAGAGAGCGGCTCGAAGCCAGCACCTTCGCGGCCGAGAGCGGCGAGCTCGGGCTGCGGGTGAGGTTCTCCGGTTCCGGGTCAGAGCAGGCCTCGCGCGCGGCGAACGCGTACGCCGAGCTCTTCGTGGAGAGGGTCGAAAAGCTCAACGATGAACGGCTCGCAGGAGGAGCGCTGGCCGCAGACGCCAGCATGGAGCGCAGAGCCGTGCCGATGCCAGGGGGTGCTGGCCTCCGCCTCCTGCTCTACGCCGTCGCGGCCACAGGGGCCGGGGTGGTGGCGGGAGGAGCGGCGGCACTCCTGCTCGAGGGCCGAGCTCGCGTCTGGCGGGACGCCCGCGATGCCGAGTTGACCCTGCGGGCGCCGGTACTCGGCGTCATACCGGACTACTCTTCTATCGAGGAGGAGGGCTGATCTGGACCTCAGGGCCGCAAGAGACGCTGGGGCGAAGTGGCTGCTGGATCCCGGCTCGCCAGTGAGGCGCTACTACGAGGAGTTGGCGGAGAGCCTGCTCTCTCTGGGGGAAGGGATCAAGAGCATCGTCGTCACCAGTCCGGAGGTGGGAGCTGGCTGTACGAGCGCCTGCATCGGGCTGGGCGCGGCGCTGGCTGGCACGGGTCGCAGGACGGCCATCGTTGATTGCAACCTCGAGAACCCGCAGCTGCACCGCATGTTCGGCGAACCGAACTTCGTGGGCCTCACCAGCGGCCTCAAGGGGGACAAACCCCTGGAATACTACGGGCACGAGGCCATGCCTGGGCTCCTTGTCGTCCCGACGGGACCCATACCCTCGGACTCCGCCCTGCTCGAGAGCCCGAAATTCATAGAGCTCGTTCGTGGCCTGGAGAGCAACAGGGATGTGGTGATCCTCGATGCTCCGGTGGCCGCGAGGGTACTTGCCTCTGAGAACCTCTCGGGGGGCTTCGACGGGGTACTGCTCGTCGTACACGCATCCCGCACCTCCAAGAGCACGGCCCGCAGGACCACAGACGACCTGCTCGACGCGGGAGCAAACTTTCTGGGGGTGGTTTTGAACGGGGTGACCTCCGAGTACACCGGGGCGCGAGGGTGAGGGAGAAGGCCGTGACTTTTGGTGCAGTGGGCTGGAGGAACGAGGAGAAAGGTCGCAGTCCGGGTCGGCTCCTCGCCATCTTCAAGGCCATCGTCTTGCTGGCGCTCGCCGGCGTCGCTGCCTACGGGATGCTCAACGAGGGTCTATACGTCGACGGGTTGTGGTTGCCTGTGGCCGCCGGCCTTCTGGCCCTGATCTTCGTGACGCTGTTCGTGCGCGGTTACTACGGAGGCGTGCCGTGGGCGGCGTGGGTCATGGTCGCGTTCTTGGCAGCGCTCGTCGGCATAAAGGGTCTCTCGATGGTGTGGACCATAAGCCAGACAGAGACCGTCAGCGAGGTCTTGCGTTCCTCGATGTACCTTGCGGTCTTCCTCGCGGCGCTCGGCGCGCTCACCTCCGAGCGCCAGGTTGGACCGCTCATGGACATCTCCGTCCTGGTGATCGGGGCGGTCGCTGGGTACGGGCTCTTGCAGAAGATCAACCCTGTCGAGTACCGGATCGGCTCCCTCGACGTCGCGAGAATCGATTCGACCGTGGGATACAGCAACTCCGTGGCAGTGCTGGTGGGGATGGCGGTGGCGCTGGCGCTGGCGCGGACGACCACGATACGCAGCGCCGTCCTCCGGGGACTCTACTCGGCCGCGACGCTCGGCCTACTCGTCGTGCTCTTCCTCACCTTCTCGCGGGGCGGCATCGGGTCGCTGGCGGTGGGATTGGTCGCCTTGTTCGTCCTGATCGGGAACCGCCTGCAGATGCTGGCCAATCTGCTCCTCATCTCTGTTCCCGGCGCCTGGCTCCTGTGGCGGATACAGAGCCTCGAGGGGCTCATGCGGGCCGACATCTCCGAGCAGCAGAAGATCGCCGACGGGGCGGCGTTCAGGACCGATCTGATCGCGGCCCTCCTCGCGGCATTCGTACTGCAGGCGGGGTACGCCCTCCTGGTGAACCGCTTCGAGCTGAAGCCTCTGGGACGGCGGGTGATCGGAGCGCTCGCTCTCTTCGGGGCGGTGCTGACACTCAGCGTTGGCGTCTTCGCGGTGGTGAACGGTTACGGCGGGATCGGCCAGGCCTACGGGACGCTCGTGAGCAACCCGAACCAGACTGAGAACGCCACCCAGAGGCTCGCCTCCCTCAGCCTGGGTTTTAGGGAGGACTACTGGAGCGTTGGATGGGAAGCTTTCAAGGAGCATCCCCTCACCGGCACTGGGGCAGGGACCTTCCAGTACACCTGGCTCGAAAATAGGCCCGGGACCGAGGGCGTCAAGCAGGTTCACAACCTGTACCTCGAGCAGGCCACCGAGACCGGCTCGTTCGCCTTGCTGGCGCTCGTCGGCTTCGTCGTAGCGCTCGTCGGTTACTCAACGAGGGCAACCTGGCGGTCGCACGGGGAGCGCCGACTCTTGCTCGCTGGACTCGTCTCCGCGCTCGTGATCTACCTCGCATCCTCGTTCCTCGAGTGGCACTGGTACGTCCCTGGCGCGACGCTGATATTCTTCTTCCTCGCGGGCATAACCGCGAAGTTCGCCTCCAGAGACGACTGGGCCGAGACGACCCAGGCGCCGGTAAGCGGCGAGGGTCTCCAGGGCTGGCTCTCGCGCCGGCAGCGGTAGTACGCTCGATCGAGGGCCGTATGGGAGAGGCGACATCGGCAGATGCAGGGTCCGACTTGAACGTTCACGAGACCCGAGCAGAGGATGGCTACGACGCCTACGTGGGCCTCTCCTTCTCGCGGTTGTTCGGCGCGCTCCACGTGGATCTGGGTAGGGATCACCGGGACTCGGTCTTCCTCGCCGGGAGCGGACGGAGCGGGACGACGTGGGTCTCGGAGATCATCAACTACGACAACGGATACCGTCTCGTCTTCGAGCCCTTTCACCCAGGCCGCGTTGCTGTCTGCAAGGACTTCCGCCGCAGGCAGTACCTGAGGCCGGACGACCGGCGCGAGGAGTACCTAGTAGCGGCGAGAGAGGTGCTTGCGGGCAGGATCAGGGGTTCCTGGACCGATCGGTTCAACCGGAGGTTCGCCGCACGTCGGCGCCTGATCAAGGACATAAGGGCGAACCTGCTCCTCGGCTGGATGCGCGAGAATTTCCCAGGTATGCCCATCGTCCTCCTCCTGAGGCACCCTTGCGCCGTCGCTGCCTCCCGACTCGCGCTGGGCTGGAGAGACAACCTCTCGGAGACGATGGAGCAGGAGGAGCTCATCGACGACTTCCTCAGCCCGGTGGAGGCAGAGATCCGGGCCGCCCGGGATGCCTTCGAGCGCCACGTCTTTTCGTGGT
>DASZKL010000001.1:0-6057 GCA_035947015.1 Rubrobacteraceae bacterium | reverse complement strand
ATCTCGAACCCCGAGGAGCGGGTCAAACAGTACCCGCACCAGTTCTCCGGCGGTATGCGCCAGAGGGTGGTCATCGCCATAGCCCTCGCCTGTGACCCGCAGATACTCATAGCCGACGAGCCGACCACGGCGCTCGACGTGACCATCCAGGCCCAGATCCTCGAGCTTTTGCGAGAGTTGCAGGAGCAGCTCGGGATGTCGGTCATCCTGATCACTCACGACCTCGGCGTGGTCGCCCACACTGCTCACAGGGTCGCGGTGATGTACGCCGGCAAGATCGTCGAGACGGGGACGTTGCGCGAGATCTTCTACAACCCGCAGATGCCCTATACGTGGGGGCTTCTCTCCTCCATCCCCCTCCCCACGGCGGACCGGAGCCAGGAGCTGATCCCCATCCCCGGCTCACCGCCAGACATGCACGATCCGCCGAAAGGTTGCCCCTTCACACCCCGCTGCCCTTACGCGATGCGAATCTGCGCCGAAGAGATGCCCGGGTACACCAGTTTCTCCCCCGAACACAAAGCTGCCTGCTGGCTGCATCATCCCATGGCGCCAAACGTCGAGCCCCCGGTGCGGGTCGGAGGCACGCGGTGACGGAGCAGGACTCGAACGGACGGGCACTACTGGAGATCAAGGACCTCAAGAAGCATTTCCGGGTGGGCCGGGAGACCCTGAAGGCGGTGGATGGGATCTCGCTGGAGATAAAGAGGGGCGAGACCGTCGGCCTCGTGGGCGAGTCGGGCTGCGGCAAGACCACGGCGGGGCGGGTGCTGGTGAGGCTCTACGAACCCTCCGGCGGGGAGGTAATCTTCGGGGGCAAGGATGTCCACGGGACGGAAGGAGAGGAAGGAAGAGCCCTCAACCGCAAGATGCAGATGATCTTCCAGGACCCCCAGGCCTCCCTTAACCCGCGCATGATCGTCAGCGACATTATCGCCGAGGGCCTGGATATACATAATCTCGTAGGGAGCAGGAATGAACGCCTCGACCGGGTGCACGAGCTGCTCGACGTGGTCGGCCTCAGCAAGGAGCACGCCAACCGCTACCCGCACGAGTTCTCAGGTGGCCAGCGTCAGAGGATCGGCGTAGCCAGAGCGCTGGCCGTCGACCCCGAGTTCATAGTCGCCGACGAACCCGTGAGCGCTCTGGACGTCTCGATCCAGGCGCAGGTCATAAACTTGATGCGGCGGCTGCAGGAAGAGAGGGGCCTCACCTACCTTTTCATCTCCCACGACCTCTCGGTGGTGAAGTACATCAGCGACCGCGTCGGGGTGATGTACCTCGGACAGCTGGTCGAGCTCGCGAACAGCGACGAGCTCTACGAGAACCCGCTGCACCCCTACACGAGATCCCTTCTCTCGGCTGTGCCCGTCCCCGACCCCGACTACGAGAGCGAGCGGGAGCGGATAGTGCTTGCGGGCGACCTGCCCAGCCCGGTAAATCCCCCCTCAGGGTGCCGGTTCCGCACGCGCTGCCCCCAGGCTGTAGCGATAGCCACGGAGGTAGAGCCAGAGTGGCGCGAGATAAAGCGAGATCACTGGGTCCAGGCCTGCCCCTGCTTTACCTGACCGGGAGACAACTCTATCGAACGACCCTTTCCGGCGCGCTGCTGGCCATGAGGGAGGAGTAGACACCAGAGTGGGACGGCGCAGGTTCACAACCAGACCGGAGCTGTCGGGCACCCATGGCATGGTTGCCACTACGCACTGGCTAGCCTCCGCGGCGGGCATGGCGGTGCTGGAGTCCGGCGGCAACGCGTTCGACGCGGCGGTGGCGGCTGGGCTAACCCTTCAGGTCGTTGAGCCCCACCTCAACGGCCCCGGCGGAGAGGTGCCGATCCTCGCGCACCGCGCCGACCGGGGCGAGACGCTCGTTGTCAACGGGCAGGGACCGGCGCCCTCCGCAGCGAACATCGCGCACTTCGAGGAGCTCGGGCTCGATCTCGTGCCGGGCACCGGGCTGCTGCCCGCCTGCGTGCCCGGAGCGTTCGACGCGTGGATGCTCCTGCTCGGCGAGTTCGGCACGCTGCGCCTCGCCGACGTGATGGCTTACGCGATCGGCTACGCCGAGCACGGCTACCCGCTCGTACCCCGGATCAGCGCCACGATCCACAGCGTCGAAGGGCTATTCCGCAGCGAATGGCCCTCCTCTGCGCAGGTTTACCTCGAGAACGGTGTTCCCGGACCAGGTGCCCTCTTCGCCAACCCTGACCTCGCCCGAGCGTACCGCCGTATCGTCGACGAGGCCGAAGCCAGAACGACCGACCGCGACGAGCAGATCCAGGTAGCCCGGGATGCCTTCTACCGGGGGTTCGTGGCCGAGGCCATCGACGGGTGGGTAACCTCGACACAGGCGATGGATGCCTCGGGGCGTCGCCACAGCGGGCTGCTCACAGGCGACGACCTCGCCGGCTACGGGGCAGAGCTGGAAGAGCCGGTAGCGCTGGACTACCACGGCTACACAGTGTGCAAGGCGGGTCCGTGGAGTCAGGGACCCGTGTTCTTGCAACAACTCGCGCTGCTCGCGGGGTTCGACATCTCCGCCATGGGCCACAATTCGCCCGACTTCGTCCACACAGTGGTGGAGTGCGCCAAGCTCGCGTTCGCCGACCGGGAGGCCTACTACGGCGACCCCGACTTCGTAGACGTGCCGCTGGAGGAGCTTCTAGAGAGGGCCTACGCGGACGACCGACGGACCCTCGTCGGTGACGGGGCTTCACACGAGCTGCGTCCCGGCGCTGTTGGCGGGCGAGTTCCGCTCCTGCCCCCGTTCCCACTCGCGCAGGCAGCCGACGACGCCGGGGAGGGTGAACCAACGGTCTCACGTAGCGGCGAGACCTACGGGGACACGACCCACGTCGACGTGGTGGACAGGCACGGCAACATGGTTGCGGCAACGCCGAGCGGGGGGTGGCTCCAGAGTTCGCCAGTGATACCAGGGCTGGGCTTCTGCTTGACGACCCGCGCACAGATGTTCTGGCTGCAAGAGGGCCTGCAGAACTCGCTCGCGGGTGGGAAGAGGCCCCGCACCACCCTCACCCCCTCGCTCGCGCTGCGCGACGGCGAACCCTACATGGCGTTCGGAACCCCCGGTGGGGATCAGCAAGACCAGTGGTCGCTCGTCTTCTTCCTGGCCCACGTCCACTTCGACCTCAACCTGCAGGAGGCGATAGACGCGCCGATGTTCCACACCAACCACTTCCCCAGTTCGTTCTATCCCCGCACCGCCGCGCCCGGCGAAGTGATGGTCGAGGCAAGGCTCGACCCCGAGGTCGTCGCGGCGCTGCGCGCACGGGGCCACGACGTCACCGTCGTCGATGGCTGGTCGTTGGGTCGGCTCTCCGCGGTGAGCCGGGATCCCCGGAACGGATTGCTCCGCGCCGCAGCCAACCCGAGGGGGATGCAAGGCTACGCGGTAGGCCGCTGACCCTTTCGCCGCGAGGGCCGCTGCGCCTTTTCGCACAGAGAATAGGACAGATGGCTTGACCAGTACGTGAGTTGCTGTTAGCTTGCGTTCAACGGGGATTAACGCGAGGAGACAATTGGGGGTGGAGATGACTGCAGTCATCCGCGGCGGAGCGTTCGCTCTCGTCGCTCTGGTGGTGTTGGTTGCCTTGGGTTGCGGTGGGGGAGGCGCTCCGCAGTCGAACACGCCGCCTGGAACCCTTTACGTGGCGCTCGAAGCGGAGCCGCCGGAGCTGGATCCCAACCTCTCCAGCGCCTACGTGGACCGGCAGGTGATGGCTAGCCTCTACGACAAGCTCGTAGACATAGACCAGGAAGGCGAGATCGTGCCCATGCTCGCCAAGAGCTACGAGGTCTCCGACGACGACCTGGTCTACACCTTCCATCTGCGCAAGGGCATCGAGTTCCACGACGGCACGCCTTTCAACGCCGAGGCCGTGAAGTACAACCTCGACCGATACCAGGAGGAGGACTCCGTCAGGAGCACCGAGGTAGAGCCCATCGTGTCTGTCGAGGTCGTAGACGAGTACACGGTGCGGGTGACGCTCAGCGAGCCATTCGCCCCCTTCCTCGCCGTTCTGACGGACCGCGCTGGCATCATCGCCTCACCGAAGGCCATCGAGAATAACAACGGCCGCATCTCCAAAGACCCTGTCGGTACGGGGCCCTTCGAGTTCGTCGAGCGGGTCAGCGGCGACCACATCACCGTCAAGAAGAACCCAGACTACTGGAGGGATGGGGTACCCGAGCTAGACAAGATCATCTACAGGGGCATAGAAGACGAGAACGTCCAGTACCAGAACCTCCAGAGCGGCGAGCTCGACCTCATAGACTCGATCCCCCCCGTGGAGTTCAAGAGTCTGCAGGAGAGCGGAGACTACAAGGTCTCCATCGAGCCGGGTCTCGGCTACCAGGGGTTCTACCTCAACGTCACGCAGCCGCCATTCGACAACAAGGCGCTCAGGCAGGCGGTATACCACCTTGTTGACCGCGAGGCCATCGTAAAGGCGGCCCTGCGGGGCGCCTTGGGCGAACCCGGCAACTCGCCCTTCAGCGAGCAATCCTGGGCATATAGCGAGGAGAGCGACAGATACCCGGAGCCCAGCGTCGAGGAGGCGAAGGCCCTGCTCGAGAAGGGGGGCGAGCCGGACGGATTCTCGTTCACATTCAAGATAGATCCCTCGCCGACCAACCAGCAGATAGGGCAGATCATCCAGAACAACCTCAAGCCCGCCGGCATCGACGTCAAGCTGGAGCAACTGGAGTTCGGGACGCTGCTCGAGGACTCCTCGAGCGGGGACTTCGAGGCCCTCTTCCTCGGCTGGAGCGGTCGTATCGACCCCGACCTCAACATCTACGACTTCATTGTGACCAACGGCGACTTCAACGACTCCGGCTACAGCAACCCTGAGGTGGACCGGATGCTCAACGAGGCCCGCAGGACTAGCGACAGGGACAGGCGCAGGGAGCTCTACACCCAGGTCATGGAGATCCTGCACGAGGACGTGCCCTACGTCTACCTCTATCACAACAACGCGACGACGGACTTCGCGATGCAGCCAACCGTCAGGGGCTTCAAGCCCTACCCTGACGGCATCCTGAGGCTCGCGGGAGTGAGCAAGCAGCAGGGGGAGTGAGCGCGACGGAAGAGGTTAGGAGGCTCTAGACTATGGCCTTCCTGCTCCGGCGGTTGCTCCTAACGCTGCCGATCCTCTTCGTCGTCAGCGTCCTCTGTTTCTCGATGATCAACGTCATTCCCGGGGACCCGGCTACGGTCATCCTCGGGCCCGAGGCCTCGGAGCAGGCCAAGGAGCAGATGCGGGAGCGGCTCGGCCTGAACAAGCCCATCGTGGTCCAGTATGTCGACTGGCTCGGGGGCGTGCTGCGCGGCGACCTCGGCGAGTCTCTGATCGACGGGACGCCGGTCTCTACCTTGATCCGGCAGCGGGCGCCCGTCACGTTGGAGCTCGCCCTCGGCACCTTCGCAGTTAGCTTTACGATAGCGGTAGTCGCCGGCATCCTCTCCGCCTACCGGCGGGGCACGTGGGTAGACTACGTGAGCACGGGGTTCGCGCTCGGGGGGGTCTCGATCCCCCATTTCTGGCTCGGGATGATGTTCATCATCATCTTCGCCGTGAACCTCGGGGTCCTGCCGGCCTCGGGCTACGAGCCGTTCTTTCAGGACCCGGCTGCCAACATCGCGGCCATGATCCTGCCCATTTTCGCTACGGGCTTGAGGGAGTCGGGGGAGCTGACGCGGATGCTCAGGAGCAGCCTCCTCGAGGAGCTCGGCTCCGACTACATCCGAACCGCTTTCTCGAAGGGCTTGTCCAAGCGCGTCGTCGTTATCCGCCACGCCGTCAGGAACGCCCTCATCCCCTTCGTCACCGCGAGCGGCCTGCAGATCGCCGGTCTCCTTGGCGGGCTGGTGGTGACGGAGCAGGTCTTCCAGCTGCCGGGATTGGGCCGCCTGGTGATCGAGTCCATCCTCAAGCGGGACTTCACAACCGTGCAGGGGACGGTGCTGGTCATCACCCTGATCGTGGTGCTGGTGAACGTGCTCGTGGACCTGCTCTACGCTCTCATAGACCCG